>NZ_JCACHA010000807.1:7839-9214 GCF_059503625.1 Skermanella sp. | reverse complement strand
CACAATCCTCCACCGTCATCGCGGCATCGTCCTTCCGCTCGGCCATCACCTGCAAGGTGGGCTTTTGCGTGCCCGACACCTGCACCCGTACGATCTCGTAGCCCATGGCTTCGACCGAGGGGGCGATGATCTTTTGTATCCGATCGGTTGCGTCCATACCACCTGACTTGAAACAACGCCTCGGGTTTCGAAAACCCGGTGCGGAAAACGAGAAGAGCGAAATAAAAAAAGTGGGCCAGTGGCCCACCCGGATGCGAGCCGACAAGGCCCGTTTTGGCGGGACCGCCGGATCGTATGGGATCACGGAAGGGAATATAGCGAAGTTGCGGCACGTCGCAAGGATTTTCCACAATCTATCGCCACGGGCGTCCGTCGGGCGGCGCTCTCCCCCACGCGGGCGCCCCCCGCTCCGGCGTAACAGGAGCGGGGGAAGGGAGGGGACCGCCAAGCCCGCTACGCAGGCATGCGGGCCTTCCGCCTGAAGCGCAGAAATACTGGGTTGCGGCCAGCTTCCACGCCTTTCTGCTCATAGCGCGACTGCGGCCAATCGTCCGGGCGGCTGCGCCAGTCTTCCGGCGTGCGGGCCAGCCACTCGAAGTCGGGATGAAGCCAGGTATGCTCCAGCATCCACATGGCGACGCCCATGACGTCGCTGGCCATCCGCAGTTCCGCGCCGTCCTTGAGGACGCGGGAGAGCCGGGCCAGGTTTTCCGGGCCGATGAAGCGCCGCTTGTGGTGGCGGGGTTTCGGCCAGGGGTCGGGAAACAGCACGAAAGCCCTGCCGACCGAGGCCTCCGGCAGAGCGTCGAGCAGCGGACGGGCGTCTTCGGCCAGGATGCGGATATTGCGCTGACCGCCGGTATCGATGTGTTCCAGCAGGTTGGCCACGCCGTTCAGGAACGGTTCGCAGCCGATCATGCCGATATCGGGATTGGCCGCGGCGTGGGCGGCCAGATGCTCGCCGCTGCCGAAGCCGATCTCGACCCATAGGTCGCGCATCGGCTGGTCGAACAGAGCGGCGGGGTCAAGCTGCGCGCCCTTGTCCGGCGGCTCGATCGCCAGCCTGGGCAGCAGGGTTTCCAGCAGGTCGGTCTTATAAACGCGAAGTCTACGGCCGCGTCGGCGGCCGTAGACTTTTTCCGGCAGATCGATCGGCGCATCCTTGCGCGGACCAGGAGGACGGTCAGGCAAAGGCGGACCGCAGATCCGTGACCAGATCCGTCCTCTCCCACGAGAAACCGCCGTCGGCGTCCGGCGCGCGGCCGAAATGGCCATAGGCGGAGGTGCGGGCATAGATCGGCTTGTTGAGGCCGAGGTGCTCGCGGATGCCGCGCGGGCTCAGGTTGACCAGTTCCTGGAGGACCTTGGACAGACG
>NZ_JCACHA010000807.1:0-7829 GCF_059503625.1 Skermanella sp. | reverse complement strand
CCACCTTGCCGGTGTCGTAGGTATCGATGTAGACGGCCAGCGGGCGGGAGACGCCGATGGCATAGGCCAACTGGATGGTGCAGCGCTCCGCCAGTTCGGCGGCGACCACGTTCTTGGCGAGATAGCGGGCCGCATAGGCCGCCGAGCGGTCGACCTTGGTCGGGTCCTTGCCGGAGAAGGCGCCGCCGCCGTGGGGCGCCGCACCGCCGTAGGTGTCGACGATGATCTTGCGCCCGGTCAAACCGGCGTCGCCATCGGGACCGCCGATCACGAAACGGCCGGTCGGGTTGACGTAGATGAACTCCGCCTCCGGCAGCCAGCCCTGCGGCAGCACGTTGACGATATGGGGCAGGACGATCTCGCGCACTTTGTCGGTGTCGATCGAGGCGTCGTGTTGGGTCGACACGACGATGGAGGTGGCGCGGACCGGCTTTCCGTTCTCGTACTGAAGGCTGACCTGCGTCTTGGCGTCGGGGCCGAGCAGCGGAGCGGCGCCGGAGTGGCGCGCTTCCGCCAGGCTCTTGGCGATGCCGTGCGAGAAGTGGATCGGCGCCGGCATCAGCGCGTCGGTCTCGCGGCAGGCGTAGCCGAACATGATGCCCTGGTCGCCGGCGCCTTCGTCCTTGTTGCCGGCGGCGTCAACGCCGACGGCGATGTCGGCGGACTGCGCGTGGATCAGGATCTTGACGTCGGCCTTCTCCCAGTGAAAGCCTTCCTGCTCGTAGCCGATGTCCTTCACCGCCTGACGCGCCGCGGCTTCGATCAGCTCATGGGTGATCGTCTCGGGACCACGGACCTCGCCCGCCAGCACGAGCTGGTTGGTCGTCGCCAGCGTTTCGACAGCAACGCGGGCATAAGGGTCATGGCCGAGATAAAGATCGACGATGGCGTCGGAAACGCGGTCGCAGACCTTGTCTGGATGGCCCTCGGAAACCGATTCGCTGGTGAAGACGTAGTTGCGTAGAGCCACAGGTAGCCTCGGCACGTTGCGGGTTTTGACAAAATACGAAGATATGCAGGTCTCACGAAAGATTGACCCGCCTCTTTCTCTTTTCGCAATCCGCGTACCTGTGGTCAAGCGACTTCGATTGGGAGCATGCCGCCTGATTACCCCGCGCGGCTAACTTGCGGGGCTATTATCGAAGTTCAATAAGGTACCTATCAATCGGGAATAAGACGTTTTCCGGTTACCGGACGAGCCGGCCGGGACCACGTTCTCGGACGGGTCCGGCCAGCGGCCGGTCCAGTCAATCGCCTTCGGCATTGGCCGCGTTCGCGACCGACTTGGTCAGCTCGAACAGCCGCTTGCGTACCTGCGGATCGGTGATCCGGTAGTAGGCGCGGACCAGTTCCAGCGTCTCGCGCTTGGCCATCGGGTCCGGTTCGAAGGAGCTGGACTTCTCCTCGCCGAAACCGCCGGCGGAACCTTCAGATGTCGGGATGCTGTCCGGATCGGCCGGCATGTCGTCGAAGAAGAAGGAAACGGGCACATCGAGCACCCGGCTCAGGTCGAACAGGCGACTGGCACCGATACGGTTCGCGCCACGCTCGTATTTCTGTACCTGCTGGAACGTCAGGCCGATCGCCTCGCCCAGTTTCTCCTGGCTCATACCGAGGAGAGTACGCCGCAGCCTTACCCGTGAACCGACGTGTACGTCGATGGGATTCGGCTTGCCGGTCTTCGGGCGCCCGCCGGTTCCACGCCGGCCTCGTGTCTGTGGTTGCATGCGCTCAAACCCCTGTTGAATGTTTAGGTTCTAATTAGCTATGCACGTGTATGCATTCAATAGTACGTATTACCGCATTCTTGTGCACGTGCATACAAAAATATGTGCGATATTTAGCGGGTTTGTCGAGCGATGGTTGTGACCAGCGAGAAACTCATAAGTAGTAATACCAAGATGATGTCACCGAACCGTCCGTAAGGCGTAATCGGAAGCATAACGGGTAGATCTGCATCCACCACGCCGCGTTCGCCCAGGCCGAGATATGCCGTAACGCGACCGTAACCGTCGAAAATTCCCGAAATGCCTGTATTGGCGGCGCGTACCAACGGTAGTCCTTCTTCAACCGCACGCACGCGCGCGATCTCGAAGTGCTGATGGGGACCGGCCGTTTTCCCGTACCAGGCGTCGTTCGTCACGTTGAGCAGCCAGTTGGGCCGGTTGTGGGAGTCCTTGACCGCTCCTGGAAAGATCACTTCGTAGCAGATCAGCGGGCTGAACGGCGGCAGTCCCGGCACGTCGAGGGTTGCCGGTCCGGGGCCGGACGAAAAATCGGTGGCGCCGGCCGCGATCCCGCCGACCGGCAGGATGCCGCGCAGCGGCATGTACTCGCCGAACGGCACCAGATGGAACTTGTCGAAGCTGGCGACGACGGCGCCGCTGCCGTCCACCGCATGCAGGCTGTTCCAGAACCGGTTTTCACCGTCCGCTTCCACCCGGATCCGGGGGGCGCCGGTGATGATGCTGCCGCCGGGCGGGGTGACGGATGCCATCGCCTGACGCGCGCCGCCATCCCGCTCCACGAAGAACGGCACCGCCGTTTCCGGCCAGACGACATGGGTAACCGGAGAAGCTCCGGCGGCGGCCGGTTCCGCCGTCAGTTCCAGCAGCCGCTCGAAGTTGCGCGCCTTTTCGGCCGGCGCCCATTTGAGCGTCTGCGGGATGGCCGGCTGGACCACCCGAAGCCTGATACCCGGAACGGTGGCGGAGTCGGCCTGCGACAATCGGACCCAGCCCGCAAGACCCATTGCGCCCACGAGAACAAGGCCGACGGCGACGCTCGCACGCCCCCGCATGACCGACTCGGATGGATCGGGGAGAAGCGCCGGCAGCGCCGCCACCGCCACGGTCAGCAGTCCCAGCCCATAGATGCCGATCACCGCGACGCTTTGAAGCACGGGGAGGAAGCCGGTCCAGGAATAGCCGATCAAGTTCCACGGGAATCCGGTGAAGACGTGGCCGCGCAGGTACTCGAACACCGTCCAGACAATGGCGAAAGCCAGGACGCGGGCAAGGCCCGACAGTTTCAGGCGGCGGCAGGCGATATGCAGGACAAGCGCCGCCAGCCCGATGAAGGTCGCGAGCAGGGCCGGAAGGCCGGCTATGGCGAACGGCATCATCCACCAGAACTTCGCCACGTCGGTCAGCAGCGCGAAGGAGATCCAGTAGAGCCCGAGGACGAAATGCCCGAAGCCGAACCACCAGCCGGTAAAGAAGGCGGCTCGCCTGGTGGCAGCCCCCTCGAGCAGCCAGAGCAATCCCGGAAAGGCCAGCAGCAGTACCGGAACGGCGCCAGCGGGTGGCAATGCTAATGTGGCGAGACCGCCGAAAGCCGCAGCGGCTGCATAGCGGCGCCATCCGGTCAGCGTTGCCAGCCGGGATGCTAAACGATGTCCGGGGCGCCCGGCCGCGATGCCGCCTGCGCCCGCCGGGCGCAGGATCGCGTCAGGCATGTGGTGTTTCAGTCATAAGTGGTGAAATCGGAGCGTATGGGATCAGGCATGGGCCGCCGCTGCCGCTTCCGGCAGGTTGCGGACGCGCAGGCGCTTGATCCGCCTGGGATCGGCATCGATCACTTCGAACTCCATGCCGGAATAGTGCTTCAGCAGTTCTCCCCGGCTCGGGACGCGGCCGGCGAGGCTGAACACCAGACCGCCCAGGGTATCGAAGTCCTCCTGTTCCTCTTCGTTGAGGACGGGGCCGACTTCGCTCAGGAACTCGTCGATCGGCAGGCGGGCGTCGGCCAGCAGGGTTCCGTCGGGCCGGGTCACGAGCATGGGAGCTTCCTCCTCGTCGTGCTCGTCCTCGATCTCGCCGACGATCTCTTCCACGAGGTCTTCAATCGTGACGAGGCCGTCGATGCCGCCGAACTCGTCCACGACCAGCGCCATGTGCTGGCGGGACTGGCGCATCTGAAGCAGCAGGTCGAGTACGGGCATGCTGGGCGCGACGATCACGACGTCGCGGACGATATCGCTCATCTGGAACGGCTTCTGCTTCGCGATGCAGCTCAGCACGTCCTTTATGTGGATCATGCCGACGACGTCGTCGAGCGTTTCCCGGTAGACGGGCATGCGGGAATGGGCTTCCTCCGACATGCGCTCGATCAGCGCCGGGAGCGTGGTGTCGATATCGACCGCCACGATGTCGGCACGCGGCACCATGGCGTCCACCACGGTACGGTCGTGCAGCTTCAGGATATTGGCGAGGAGCACGCGCTCGTCGGCGGCGATCGATCCTTCGGCTTCGCGCCGTTCCTCGATCAGCTCCTCGATGGTGTCGCGCAGCGTCGTATCGCCGCGTCCCCCCAGGATCGTCCTCAACCAGCCGCGAAATTGACCGGTGAAGGAGTTTTGCTCGTCGGCCCCGTCTTCACGGGGCGATCTACTGCCGGATATGTCTGTCATTGTCATATGGGTTGGAGTGTGGTGGCGCCGTCCGCGCCAGTCTCCCCTTCAGCCGCGGCCGATCTGGCCGGGTTGGCGGAATAGGGATCGGCGATGCCCAGGCGGGCGAGGATGCTGGTTTCCAGTCTTTCCATGCGGTCGGCGTCGGGGTCGGATTGGTGATCATAACCTAGTAGGTGAAGAACGCCATGAATTACCAGATGCGTCAGATGATCCCCGAAGGATTTTCCCTGTTCCAGCGCTTCACGCTGCACGGTTTCAAACGCGAGGATCACGTCGCCTATCAGTATAGGCATTCCCTCATCGCGCGCCAAGACATCATCCGTGCTCTCATCGGTATCGTCCAAATCGTCCAATAACGCGAAAGAAAGTACGTTGGTCGGCTTATCCTTGTCGCGGTAGTCGCGGTTGAGGGTCTGGACCAAGGCGTCGTCGGCCAGCACAAGACTCATCTCGACCGGGGTATCGCCACCCAGGATCTCCGGCTTTTCGGCAGCCTCGAAGGCGGCCCTGGCAGCCGCGTCGGTCAGTCGTTCGACGTCGGCTGCCGCCGTTTCCCAGTCGCCGGACTCCAGGCTGAAGGAGATATCGAGCCGTTCGGCAGGCGATGCGGTCATCGCCGGTACCCGTCCGCCGACCGGCCGCCCTGGCGTTCTGCTTCCTGCCGGGCCGCGTCGTGCTTGTCATAGGCGCGGACGATATGACCGACCAGCGGGTGCCGGACCACGTCGGCGTCGCCGAACTGGACGAAGCTGACGCCGGGCACGCCCTGAAGGATGTCGATCGCGTCCTTCAGGCCGGACCGGGTGCCGCTGGGCAGGTCGATCTGGCTGGTGTCGCCGGTCACCGCCATGCGGCCGTTCTCGCCCAGCCGGGTCAGGAACATCTTCATCTGCATCGGCGTCGTGTTCTGCGCCTCGTCCAGGATGACGAAGGCGTTGGCGAGCGTGCGGCCGCGCATGAAGGCCAGCGGCGCGATCTCGATCTCGCCGTTGCCCAGCCGGCGCGCCACCTGCTCGGCAGGCAGCATGTCGTAGAGCGCGTCGTAAAGCGGGCGCAGATAGGGATCGATCTTCTCGCGCAGGTCGCCCGGCAGGAAGCCCAGCCGTTCGCCGGCTTCCACGGCGGGACGCGACAGGACGATGCGGTCGACCTGACCGCTGGTCAGTGCGACGACGGCCTGGGCGACGGCCAGATAGGTCTTGCCGGTGCCGGCGGGACCGAGGCCGAACACCAGCTCGTTTTCCTGGAGGGCCTGGATATAGGCGGCCTGGGTCGGGCTGCGCGGCGAGATCGACCGGCGCTTGGTCTTGACGTTGAAGTCGGGCCGGGCGATGGCCTGCATGGCGAGCGCACGGGCGGCGCCGTCGCCGACGCCGGTCGCCATGCGGAGTGCCGCGTCCACTTCGGCCGATCCCACGACCATGCCGCGCTTCAGCCGTTCCCACAGGGCGTCCAGCGCCGCGCGGGCGCTTTCGGAAGCATCGGGAGGGCCGGAGACCGTCAAGGTGTTGCCGCGGCTGATCAGGGAGACGCCGAGCTGGGTTTCGATCCGGGCGAGGTGGCTGTCATGCTCGCCGTAAAGCAGCGGCAACAGCCGATTGTCGTCGAAGGACAGGTCGATGCGACGGTCGGGGAGCCCCGTCAAGCAGTTACCTCACAGGCTGGGGGTTCGGAAAAGTTCATGGCTGGCGTGGTCCTGGTTTCGGCGGTCAGGCCGGTGACGCCGTCCGCCAGCACCAGTTCGCCGGCAAGGCTATTGGCGTGGGCGGCGGTGATACGGACATCAACCACCATTCCGGCAAGGCGTTGCGGTGCGTCGACCGGCACCGACTGCATATAAGGACTGCGGCCCATGAGCTGGCCGGGTCGCTTGCCCGAACGGTCGAGCAGGACCGGCATCGTGCGTCCGATCGAGGACTCGTTGAAGGCGACCTGCTGCGCGTTGAGCAGTTGCTGCAACGACGCCAGCCGCTCGGTCTTCACGGCTTCCGGGACCTGGGTGTCGTCCAGGCCGGCGGCGGGCGTGCCGGGACGGGCGCTGTACTTGAAGGAATAGGCCTGGGCGAAACCGATATCGGTGATCAGCCGCAGGGATTCCGCGAAGTCGGCGTCGCGCTCGCCGGGGAAGCCGACGATGAAGTCAGACGACAGCGCCAAGTCGGGCCGCACCTTCCGCATCCGGTCGATGATGCGGCGGTAGTCGTCGGCCGTGTGCTTGCGGTTCATCGCCGCCAGGATGCGGTCGGAACCGCTCTGCACCGGCAGATGGACGAACGGCATCAGGGCCGGCACCTCGCCGTGGGCGGCGATCAAATCGTCGTCCATGTCGCGCGGATGCGACGTGGTGTAGCGGATGCGGAGCAGGCCGTCGATTTCCGCCAGCTCGCGGATCAGGCGGCCGAGGCCCCAGGTGGTGCCCGATGCGGGACCGTCGCCGTGGTAGGCGTTGACGTTCTGGCCGAGCAGCGTGATCTCGCGGGCGCCCGATTCCACCATGCGGCGGGCTTCGGCGAGGATCTGTGCCGCCGGGCGCGAGAACTCGGCGCCGCGCGTATAGGGCACGACGCAGAAGGTGCAGAACTTGTCGCAGCCTTCCTGGACCGACAGGAACGACGAGACGCCGGTGGCCGCACTCTCGCCCGGCAGGAAGTCGAACTTGCTCTCCACCGGGAAATCGGTGTTCAGCACCCGCTCGCCGGCGGCGCGGCTGGCGCGGGCCACCATTTCGGGGAGCTGATGGTAGGTCTGCGGGCCGAAGACCATGTCCACGAAGGGCGCGCGGGCCATGATCTCCTCGCCTTCCGCCTGGGCGACGCAGCCGGCGACGGCGATGATCATGCGGCGGCCGTCTTCCTCGGCGGACTGACGGTTCTTCTCGATGCGCAGGCGGCCGAGTTCGGAAAAGACCTTCTCCGACGCCTTCTCGCGGATGTGGCAGGTGTTCAGGATGACCATATCGGCCCCGTCGGGGGCCTCGACCGGCTGATAGCCCAGAGGAGCCAGGACATCGGCCATGCGGGCGCTGTCATAGACGTTCATCTGGCAGCCCCAGGTCTTGATGAACAGTTTCTTCTTGGTCAAATGCTGAACCCTGATGCGCGTGTCGATCCGCGTTACGCGTTGAGTGTGGCAATGCATATAGGCGCTCCAGGCGAGTTATGCCCGTGCGGTGGCGGAAAAATAGCATTTTCGGGGGTGGGGGAGTCAACTGGATCGGTGTTTCGTGTGGACGGGACAGGAACACGGATGGGCCCGGATTTTCCACGGATGGACACGGATAGAGCGATATTTGAATACTCTGGGAACGCCATGGCCTGTGGCGCGTATCGATTTAATTCAGATCCGTGTTCACCCGTGGAAAATCCGGGTCCATCCGTGTTCCTTGACTGACCAAGCCGAGTGCTTCCACCGGACG
>NZ_JCACHA010000806.1:5536-9259 GCF_059503625.1 Skermanella sp. | reverse complement strand
TGTCGGCATCGGTGGTAGCCGTGCCCAGGACCTGCGAAGCGGACTTCAGGCCGTTGCCGTTGAGGTCGGCCTTGATCTCCAGGAAGTCGGTACCGGGACGGAAGTCGCCGATCCGGTCTCGGCCTCCGGCGTCGGCGCCGAAGACGAAGGTATCGCTGCCGGCATTGCCCTTCAGGTAGTCGTTGCCGCCGCCACCGGAGATCCGGTCGTTGCCGTTGCCGCCATAGAGGAAGTCGTCGCCGGGACCGCCGTTCAGGCCGTCGTCGCCGTCACCGCCGAACAGGATGTCGATGCCCTTGCCGCCGCCGATGGTGTCGTTGCCGCTCGATCCGTGGATCAGTTCGTTTATGTCTGAACCGTTCAGCGTCTGGTTGCCCGACGAGCTGGTGATGCGGATGCTGTCGAAATTGAGGTGGGTGCCGTCGGACAGCTTGGGCGCGATGTTCCAGGTCGGGTCGCCGAAGAAGGACACGGCGCCCTTGGCCTGCACGATCGACTTCGCCAGGAAGCCGAAGGCCTCCATCGCGTCGGGCGACTGGGTGGCGCTGAAGATCGAGGCGACCGCCGCCTTGGCGTTGGCGGCATAGCCGTAGGGGGAAGTCGGCGTGCCCATGATGCCTTCCGCCGGGACGGTCGGCGAGGTGCCGAAGCTGCCTTTGAAGAAGTCGGCCCAGGTCGTGTAGACGGGACCGTTGCCGGTCGAGTTCACCTTCAGCATATAGGCGGCGCCGAAGCGCGGATCGAAGCCGTCGTCGCCGTGGATGAAGCGGCCCGACGTGAAGTTGTCCATCCACTTCAGCAGTTCGACCGCCTGGGTATTGCCGCGCTCCGCGATGGTGCCCAGGACCATCGCCACGAAGTCGCTCTGCCAGACCAGCAGGTCGCCGTCCGGCCACATGTCATGGCGGAAGAAGCCCTCGATCTGGCCGTACTTGTCCATCGCGCCGTCGGTGATGTAGCGCTTCACCAGGGCGTCCATGTTGTTTTCGAGCATGTCGTTGAAATAGGTCTTCAACTCGCTGTCATCGGGCGCGATGAAGGCGCTGTCGCTCATGTTGCGCCACGTCCAGGCCCGGCCGCGCACCTGATCGAAATCGATGAAGCCGTCGTCCCAGCCCCGATAGTGCGGTGCGTAGGAGGCGATGCTGTAGGAGCTTTGGGCCATCAGGCCGTCCAGGTAGTACTGCGAGCCGGTGACCAGATACGGCAGATAGTTGAGGGCGGGCTGGTGCGCCGTGTCCATTTCCCAGCCGGCCGCAGTCCCCTTGGCGAAGCCGTTGGTCAGACCGTCGGCGCCGAACTCCGCCCAGTTGGTGCGGCCGTCCATCCACAGCCTGGGGTGCTGGTCGATCCGCAGGTATTCGCCGGTCGCCTCGTCCCGGTAATGCCACGGGATGCTGCCGCTGGCGTCGGCATTGGCGAGCATGGTCTTGAGGGCGGTGGCGTCCTGGCTCGCCAGATAGCGGGCGTGCCAGGCCGGCATGATGCCGATATCGGAGCGTCCGCCGACATCGGACATCTTCTTGTAGATCAGGGCGTTGCCCATGGGATCGGTATTGGCGCCGGCCGGCATGCCGACGGTGCTGGCAAGCACGCCCATGGAACTGTCGATCGAGGCGACGGCGCCGGTCTGTTCCAGATAGTCCACGTCGTAGACGACATGGATGTCGGGCTGCCCGCCGGACCAGACCTCCTTATGCCAGGTGGTGTTGCGGTAATGCGCGATGTTGGCCTTGGCGTAGGCGATATTGCCGTGCTCGAGCACCTGGATGTCGTAGTTGTAGAAGCTCTGCATGCCCGGCTTGTAGGAGGATTCGACGCCCATGATGACGTCGGTCCGGACGCTGCCGTCCTTGAAGGCGCGGATGTCGAGCGTGACGGTCAGGTGGTCGTTGATCGCCTTCACCACCCGGAACTCGCTGGCGAGCGGGCCGCTGATCCAAGTCTTCAGCGTGCCGTCGGCGGCGGCCTGTGCCAGTTCGGCGGCGGCGTCGACGGTGAACTTCGTGACGGTGCCGTCGGCGTTCCTGAGGGACAGGTTGATATCGACATCGTAGCCGTCGGCCAGGATATCCGCCGCCTTGATCGCGGCGCCCGCCGGCGGATGGTCGACGACCTTCAGCATCAGGTTGACGGTGGCGCCGGCGGCCAGCGACGGCTGCGCGATCGTCAGCAGGGCGTGGCGGACCGAGCCGTCCTCGTTGGTCGCCTTGACGTCCAGCTGGACCGGCACTTCGCGCCCGTTGATGACGGCGACCAGATATTTGCCGTGGGCCAGATCGCCCTGCTTGAAGACATGGCCGAAGGTGATTTCGCCGGCGGCCTGGGCCTTGCCGGTGACGTTCTCGAACTGGAGGGCGACGATTTCGCCGGCCTTGGCCGCATCCGGCAGATCGGGGGCCTTGAGGACGGCGCCGGGAGCCTTCACCTCGATCACGGCCGGGACGATGGCGGCAGGCGGCCCGTTGAAGATCAGGTTGCCGGCCCAGTTCATGGCCTGGGTGCCGGTGATGGTCGTCATCCCCGGCCGGACATATGTCGCGGTTTCGGCCTCGATCCGGGTGCCGTTGACTTCGATGTAGTCGACGAACAGGTTACGGTCGCCGCCCGACGCCTTATCGTTGATGTAGCGGAGTTCGATCCTGCTGTGCGCCGTGGTGTCGGACGGCGCCTTGAACGTGATGGTCTGCCACTGGCCGGTCGCATGCGGCGCCGTGACCGAAACGGTGCCGCCGACCTTCTGCCCGCCGACATAAAGATCGAACTGGGGCGGGATGCCGCCGGCGATGTCGCCCGACGCCTTGACTGTAATGGTGGACGTGCCGGTACCGCCGCCCGTGCTGCCGCCCGACGACGGCGGGGGAGCTTCGGTGACTGCGGTGTTGAAGACCAGCTTGCCGGCCCACAGCAGGGCTTCCTGGCCGGTCAGCGTGGACTTGCCGGTTCGCTCGTACTGCCCGGCGCTGGGCTCCAGCCGCTTGCCCTTGACGTCGATATACTCGACATACAGGTTGCGGTCGCCGCCGCTGTCGCCGCCGTCGTTCTCGTAGCGGATCTCGACCTTCTTCGGGTCGACGCCTTTGGCGAGGCTGAAGGCGAAGTCCTGCCATTGCCCGGCCTTGTGGGACGCCTCGACCGAAACGCTCTGGCCGACCTTGACCCCGTCGACCCACAGGCCGAAGACCGCGGCACCCTTGTAGCTGTCGCCCGAGGCGCGCACGACGATATCCGCGCTCGGCGCCTGGGTAACCTGGACTTCGACCGTCTGATGGGTGGAGGCGAGGCTGAAGTTGGAGGTCTCGACCGCCCGCGCCGCCACGGCAAGCGTGAAGTTGTCGGCGAAGGCGGCGGGCAGGATCATCTGGAGGCCGGCCAGATCGGGCGCCTGAAGCACCCAGTTGCCGCTGTCGTCGCGCGTCCCCGCCGTGAAGGTCACCCCGGCGGGGACCTCGCTGATCATCACGGACAGGTTCTCGGAACCGTCGAGATCGACGAGGTTGGCGGAAATATCCAAGGCTACCAGTGTCGGCTCCGTTGACTTCGCTTCGACGTGGAGAGTGCCGTCGACGGAAAGCAGGGGTTTGTCCGCCACCGCCGAGACCTCGACGGTGACGGTACCGGTGGTGGTGCCGTTCTTGCCGTCGCTCAGGCTGTAGGTGAAACTATCCCGTCCGCTCCAATAATCGTTCGGTCGATAGGTCAGGGTACCGTCGTCATTGATGG
>NZ_JCACHA010000806.1:0-5526 GCF_059503625.1 Skermanella sp. | reverse complement strand
ATCCCGTTGGCGGGATTGCCGACGCCGGTCAGCAGCACGGTCGCGCCGGCCGGAACGGTGTCGTTCGCCAGCACGTCGACCATGACGTCGGTGCTTTCGCGCGTGGCCACGACATCCGGGCCGGCGACCGGGACCAGTTGCCTGAGGTCGAAGGTCCCGTCGGCGAACTGGAGCTTTTCGATGCCGGTCAGCCGGTCGCTGGAGCCGGCGCCCGTGACCAGCAGGCTGCCGTCGGTCTCCGCCATGACGGTATAGGCGGCACGGTTGCCGAGGTAACCGGCGGTATCGGTGCCGGCGCCGCCGTCGATGGCGTTGCTGCCGACGCCGCCGTAGATCAGGTCGTCGCCGGCGCCGCCGGACAGGGTGTCGTTGCCACCGCCGGGAAGCCACGCCGGACGCGTGTTTGCCGGGAGGCCGGCCGTGTCGAAGACCAGCGCGCCGCCCCAGACCATGTGGGACTGGCCGGCCTGCGTCTTCGTGCCGCGGTCGTAGATGGACTGGTCCGGCGTCAGGACGGTGCCGTTGACCTCGATCCGGTCGATCCAGAGATTACGGTCCTTGGATGCCGTGCCACCGGAAGCGTCGTTGATGTATTCGATCCGGATCTTTGCGGCGGATGACAGTCCGATCCTGGTAAAGGTGAAGTCCTGCCAATCGCCGGAGGCATGGACGGCCGACACTTCGACTTCACCCAGCAAGGTTTTGTCAGCCCAGATCTTCATCCTGGGCGCGCCCTGCCACAGATCGGCCGATGCCTTGATGCGGAGGGTGAAGGGATCGGTGACCGTGACCGGAAGCCCGTCGCCCCAGATCACGTCATTGGCGGAACCGCCGGAAAGGGTGTCGTTGCCACCGGTGCCGACGAGGGTCTGGCCGACTGATTGAGCAGTCATGATAGGAAACCTTGCGTGGGATCTTTGCTGCGGCGCAACAAGTGCGCTCAAGATTTCACAAGGTTATCTCACATGAATTAATGATGTGTAAAAGACAAGATACTTTGAAATCAGCTACAAATACCCAGTAATGCATCCGTAGTTTTACTTATGTCTCACTTCTATGCTTATTCAATCCAAAAAATGTCTCATCATATACGAGCATTGCTTTTGATTGCCGCGGTATTTCGCAATGAATTTTGTAGAAGTAATAGATCGATTTTCAAAACAAGATCGGTGGAAAAGGCGCGCGTTTCAAACGCGGGCGACGCGCATCCAGCGGGCGATGCCCACACCGGCCACCATGATCTCGCGGCGGATCGGGTGGTCGAGCAGGAAGGCTCCGGCCAGCCAGCCGCAGGTGCCGAACAGCCCGGGGAAAAGCAGCGAGCGCCATGGGATCAGGGCGTCGCTCGCGATATCGGCGGAAACCGGATCGAGCAGGACCGGCGGCACCGACGCCGCAGCCACGGTTACCGCCGTCAGGGCGAGGCTGCGCCACGTGAAGCCCACCAGTTCCGCGACGCCGAAGCCGATGAAGCGGCGGGTGTAGACCTGGGTGATGGCCAGCGCCACCAGATAGGCCGCAACCTGCGCCGCCGCGACCGCTTCCAGGCTATAGAGTGCCGCCACCAGCGTCAGGACGGCGCGGGGGACCTGGATCGCGATTTCCCGCCACAGGTTCGCCCTCACCTGCCCGATCGCCGTCAGCAGCGGACCGCCGAGGATCACCACCGCCATCACGGCGCCGCCGACGCACAGGATCTGGGCGATGACCACCGCCTCGTCCCACTGCCTGCCGTAGAGCAGCCGGATCACCGGCTGCGCCAGCAGGGCCAGCATGCCGTAGAACGGCCATGCCAGCCCGGTCATCAATGCTGCCGCCCTGCCGTAATCGGGTCTCATATCGATTCCCGCGCGGTACTGGTCGGCGAAGGCCGGCAGCGCCACGCTCAGGACGGTCGCCTGCACCGTCATGCGGAAGATGTTCAGCAGGCCCATCGCGCGGCTGTAATAGGCGACGGCGCTGAACCCCAGCATGCGGCCGATGATCAGTTCCGCCATGTTGACGCCGATGGTGCCGACAAGGTTGGCCCCGCTGGAGAAACCGCCGAAAGCGGCGATCCGCCGCCACTCCTTCAGAGACGGCATCATGAAGACGAGGTCGGGCTTCAGCACGGACAGCACGGCGATGCCGGCCAGCCCGCCGGCGAGCGAAGCCCAGGCCATGCTGAGATAGCTGAAACCCAGCAGCGCCAGGGTGATGCCGGCCGCCACCTGGACCGAGGACGTGACCAGTTGGACGAGGTAGAGCTTGCCGAACTGCAGTTCGCGGATCAGCATCGCCTGCGCCGGCAGTCCCAGCGGCGAGATCAGGAAGGTCAGCGCCAGGATCAGCAGGACGTCGCGGATGCCGTCACGGCCGTAGAAGTCTGCCACCGGGCCGCTGGCCAATGCGATCAGCAAGGCTATGGTCCAGGCCAGCACCAGGGCGACGCCGAACGCGCTCCTGATCCGGGCACGGTCGAGTTCCCGTTCCTGCACGACATAGGCGCCCAGCCCGAACTCCCGCAGCGTCTGGGCCAGCGCGATGACGGCGATGCTGATCGAGAAGATGCCGATCTCTTCCGGCGTCAGGAGGCGGGCGATCACCATGACCGACACGAACTGGACGATCATGTCGCTGTAGCGCGCGACGGCGGAGAGATAGACCGCCCTTCTCGTCTTCGACAATCCGGCTCTCCGGCAGCGGGCAAACCCGGCATTCACCGATGCGGGGAGGGGCGGACCTTAGTGCCGCGCCTGAGCGCACCGCCAGGGTGAATATAGCGGCGCGGACGAGCATTTCGGGGTAATGCTGGACCGCAAGGCCGCGGGGCCGGCTACAGGTACACTTGGGAACAACATCGATGTCGATCAGGGATCTGAAGGCCCGCCTGACGGCGGAAGAACATAAGCTGCTGCTGTCGTTGCGGCAGCGGAAACCCGGACGCAATCCCCCGTCGGGAGAGCCGGCCTTCGGCGAGCGGCTGGCGGACGCGGTGGCGAGCAATGTCGGGTCCTGGACGTTCATCGCCGTCCAGTCGGTGCTGCTGACCCTGTGGATCGTGGCCAACAGCATCGCGTGGTTCCTGTCGTGGGACCCCTACCCCTTCATCCTGCTCAACCTCGTCCTGTCGTTCCAGGCGGCGTTCACCGCCCCCATCATCATGATGAGCCAGAACCGCCAGAGCACGATCGACCGGCGAAACGCCCAGCACGACTACGACGTGAACACCAAGGCCGAACTGGAGATCGAACTGCTTCACCAGAAGGTCGACCTGATGCGCGAGCAGGAGTTGACGATGCTGGTCCAGATGGTGAAAAGGCTGGAAGAACGGCTGCTGCTGGCCGAGGGCGGCGGGCCCATGGAACCGGACCGGAGGCCGGAGGAACAGGCGGGATCCTGAACCCGTCCGCTGGCGCCGCGAAACCGTTTGCCGTATTGGCGTGTTTGATGCGGGTGCCGGGCCTTCCTGGCTGGCAAACCGGCTGCGGCCTGACAGGAGTTCTTCACATTGAGCGTTGGATTGATCGCACTCATCGACGACGTCGTCGGACTGGCGAAGATCGCCGCCGCATCCCTGGACGATGCGGCGGGACAGGCAGCCAGAGCGGGCGCCAAGGCCGCCGGTGTCGTGGTGGACGACGCGGCGGTCACGCCCCGCTATGTCGTGGGACTTGCCGCCAACCGGGAACTGCCGATCGTCGGCAAGATCGCGCTAGGCTCCCTCAAGAACAAGCTGCTGTACCTGCTGCCGGCGGCGCTGGCGCTCAGCCTGCTGGCCCCCTGGGCGATCACGCCGCTGCTGATGCTGGGGGGAGCCTTCCTGTGCTACGAGGGCGCGGAAAAGGTCTATGAGGCGATCTGGCCGCATGACGATCACCATGGCGGGGTGCAGGCGGCGGGAACGCCTGCCGAGCTTGAGGATCGCAGGGTCAAGGGCGCCATCCAGACCGACCTGATCCTGTCGGCCGAGATCATGGCGATCACCCTGTCCACGGTGGCGGAAACGACGTCCTCTTTCTGGATGCAGGCCTTCATTCTGGCCATCGTCGGCATCGGCATCACCGTAGGCGTCTACGGCGCGGTGGCGCTGATCGTGAAGGCCGACGACGCCGGGTTGTCCCTGGCGCAGAACGGCAGCCCCGTCTCCAGCCTGCTCGGCATGCGCGACACCGCCGGCGCGCAGCCGGGCGGGGCCGACCGCGCGATAAGTCCCGTCACCAGGGGATTGGGGCGCGGACTGGTGATCGGGATGCCGTATTTCCTAAAGGCACTCGCCATGGTCGGGACCGCCGCGATGCTGTGGGTCGGCGGCGGGATCATCATCCACGGGCTGGAGGAATTCGGCCTGTCCGGCATCGGCCACGCGGTCCACGGGATAGCCGAAGCCGCCGCCCACGCACTTCCGGCCATGGCCGCCGCCGTCGAATGGCTGGTCGCCGCCGCGGCCTCGGGAGTATTCGGACTGGTCGTCGGAGCGCTGCTGATCCCGCTGGTCCACAACGTGGCGATGCCGGTGGTGGCGAAGTTCCGGGGAGCGAAGAAGGAACATGCCTGAACCGGGTTTTCCGGACCTGGGCTCGACGCTCCGGGTCCTCCGTCCCGCTCCGGGCATCCTGGCGTTCTACGACGGCAGGATCGAGGGCGTACGGGCTTGGTCGGCCGGTCCCAACTGGCTGGACGACGGCGCCTACGTCCTGGGCGTCTGCACCTATGCGGTCGTCAGCGGGACGGAAGCGCTGGTCTACGACACCCACATTTCGCCGGCGCATGCGCGCATCGTCCGCGAAACGCTCGACCGGCAGGGCGTCACCGACATCCGGGTGGTGCTGAGCCACTGGCACCGCGACCATATGGCCGGCAACGAGGTCTTCGCAGACTGCGAGATCATCGCGCACGCGCTGACGCTGAAGGCGCTTCGGGATAACGTGGAGGCGATGGAAGCCGGCGACCCGCCGATCAAGCCGCTGGTCATGCCGACGGCGACCTACGAGGGATCGATGCGGCTGAAGGTCGGCGGGGTCCCGGTCGAGCTCCGCCATGCCGACATCCACAGCCACGACGGGACCGTCCTGCTGCTGCCGGAAGTCGGGCTGATGCTGGCCGGGGATACGCTGGAAGACCCCATCACCTATGTCGCGGAACCGGACCGGCTGGAGATCCACCTGGATAGCCTGCGGCGGATGGCGGAATGGCCGGTAGGCCGGATTTTGCCCGACCACGGCGACCCGCAGGTCATCGCAGCCGGCGGCTATGGTCCCGGCTTCATCGATGCGACCGAACGCTATGTCGCGAAGCTGCTGAAGTGCCGGGACGATCCGGCCCTGGCGGCGGCGCCGCTGCGCGACTGGATTGCGGAGGATGTCGCGGCGGGATCGGTCAACTGGTTCCCGCCCTACGAGAATGTCCACCGCCGCAACATCGAGAGCGTTCTGAGCAAGGCGTGGGAGAGCGAATAATCATTCCTGGAATGCTTAAAGAAAACGTCTAATCCGTAGGTCGGTCTAGCACTACTCTGTCACTCTAAATATTTAGGTAAGTGCGGAA
>NZ_JCACHA010000805.1:0-9282 GCF_059503625.1 Skermanella sp. | reverse complement strand
AGATCGCGGGATACGAACTCCGCTTCGACGAGGTCCACGAACGGCCCGTCGCCAACTATCAGGCCAAATCCTCGACCTTCACCGTCAGCCGCGACGGCAAGTTCGTGGCGACGCTCCACCCCGAGGAGCGCTGGTTCCCGGTCACCCGGATGTCTACGACGGAGGCCGCGATCCGGACCAACTTCGTGTCCGACCTCTACGTCGTGCTGGGACAGGAGCAGCAGGGCACCGGCGCCTACGCCACCCGCCTGTACTACCATCCCCTTGTTCCCTGGATCTGGATCGGCTGCGTGGTCATGGTGGCCGGCGGCTGCGTCTCGCTCAGCGACCGGCGCTTCCGGGTCGGCGTGCCGGAGAAGAAGCGCAACCGCCAGCCGGTTCCCCTGCCCGCCGAATGAGACGTCATTTATAGAGTGCCAGTGAAATGCGCCGCCTGATCTACATCCTGCCGCTTGTGCTGTTCGCCGTGCTGGCCGGGTACTTCGCCCTGGGGCTGACCCGCGACCCGTCCGTCGTGCCGTCCGCCCTGATCGACAAACCGGTGCCCGAGTTCACCCTGCCGCCGCTGCTCAAGGACGGCCAGGGTCTGGCGAGCGCCGACCTCAAGGGCAAGGTCCAGCTCGTCAACGTCTTCGCGTCGTGGTGCGTGCCGTGCCGGATCGAGCACCCCGTGCTGATGCGGCTGGCCAAGGAGCAGGGCGTCACCGTCAAGGCGATCAACTACAAGGACAAGCCGGAGGACGCCATCCGCTGGCTGAACCAGGGCGGCAATCCCTACAGCGCCATCGGCGCCGATCAGGACGGCCGCGTCTCGATCGACTGGGGCGTCTACGGCGTGCCGGAAACCTACGTGGTCGATGCCCAGGGCCGCATCCGCTACAAGGTCGTCGGCCCCGTCATGCCGGACGAGGTCGAGCGCCATATCCTGCCGCTGATCAAGGAGCTTCAGGGATGAGACGCTTCCTTGGCGTTGCAACCGCTGCCCTCTTCCTGGGCCTGGCATCCCCGGCTTTCGCGGTCCAGCCGGACGAGGTCCTGAAGGACCCGGCGATGGAAGCCCGCGCCCGCGAGATCAGCAAGGAACTGCGCTGCCTCGTCTGCCAGAACCAGTCGATCGACGACAGCAACGCACCGCTCGCCCGCGACCTGCGCGTGCTGGTCCGCGAAAGGCTGGTGGCCGGCGACGACGATTCCGGCGTGCTGGGCTACATAACGGCCCGCTACGGCGACTACGTCCTGCTGCGCCCGCCGTTCAAGGCCAGCACCTATGTCCTCTGGATCGGTCCCGTGGTCGTGCTGCTGCTGGGGGCCCTGGGAGCGGCGCTGTTCCTGCGCGGCCGCAACCGCCCCGCCGCCGCCGGCGACACCGAGGCTCCGCTGACACCCGAAGAACGAGCGCGGCTCGACAAGCTGCTGCGCGAGGATACCTGAAGTGATGCTGTTCTGGATCGTCGCCGCCGCGATGACGGCGGCCGTGACCGCCCTGGTGCTGACCCCGCTGCTGCGCAGCCGCCAGACCGGCGGAGCGGCGCCTGGACCGCGCGCCGCCTATGACATGGAAGTCTACCGCGACCAGTTGACCGAGCTGGAGCGCGACCTTGCGCGCGGCGTCATCGATGACCGTCAGGCCCAGGCCGCCCGGACCGAGATCGGCCGCCGCATGCTGGCGGTGGCGGAGGAAGGCAAGCGCGAGGTTTCGCCCGGCGTCTCTTCCGGCAAGGCCAGCCGGGCGGTGGCACTGGCGCTGTGCGTGGTGATCCCCGTCGGCGCGCTCGCCGTCTATATCCCGACCGGCGAGCCCAACCTTCCCGGACAGCCCTTCGCGTCCCGTGAAACGAAGCCCGACAACGGTGCGCCAGCCCAGGTGATGCAGGCCATCGCCAAGCTGGAGCAGCACCTGAAGGACGAGCCGGACGATCTCCAGGGCTGGCTGCTGATGGGCCAGACCTATACCCGCATGGGCCGTTTCGACGACAGTGTCGAGGCTTACCGCCACGCCGTCGGCATCAGCCAGGGCAAGGAGCCCGGCATCCTATCCTCCTATGCGGAGGCGATGATCGCCGCCAACCAGGGCATGGTGCCGGAAGAAGCGGCCCGCACCTTCGAAGCGGTGCTCCAGGCCGATCCCCACGACGCCCGCGCCCGCTACTATCTGGCGCTGGCGCGCGGACAGGCCGGCGACATGCGCGGCGCTCTCGACCGCTGGGTCGAGCTGGCGGCGCAGAGCCCGGCCGATGCGCCGTGGCTGCCGACGGTCCGCCAGCGCATCACCGAGACGGCGGGGCAACTCGGCATCGACGTCGCCTCCGTCATGCCGCAGCCGCTCCCCGCCATGCCGCAGAGCGAAGCCGCGGCACCGGGTCCCACCCGCGAGCAGATGGCGGGCGCCGCCGACATGACGCCGGAGCAGCGCGAGGGGATGATCCGAAACATGGTGGACGGCCTCGCAACCCGCCTGCGCGACAACCCCAACGACGCCGACGGCTGGCTGCGCCTCGGCCGCGCCTACAAGGTGCTGGGCGAGCAGGACAAAGCGGTCGAGGCCCTGGCGTCCGGCGCCAAGGCCGCCCCCGGCCGCGTCGACGTGCTGATGGCATACGCCGACGCGCTGATGGTCGCCGGCGGCGAGGAAGACGCGCCGCCTCCCGCCGCCGTCGCGGTCCTGCGCGAGGTTCTGGCCCTCCAGCCCGACAACCCGCAGGCGCTCTGGTTCCTCGGCCTTGACGCAGCGCGGACCGCCAATAAGGGCGAAGCATCCCAGTTCTGGGGCAAGCTGCTGACCCAGCTTCAGCCCGGCTCCCCCGAGCATGCCGAAGTCCAGTCCCGGCTGAACGGGCTGGCGCAGGGCGGATGACATTGAAAAACATATCCATCCGGGTACCGCCACAACCCTTCGGTTCGTTTTCTCGTTAAATTATCGGCGTACCGAAAATCGGGTTTGCGCCGCACCTGCGGCGCGGCTAGCCTGTTTCCTGTCCTTGGCACGAGTCAGAACGGAAGCATGGCCCTTTCCCAGTCCTCGCCGGATAACCTGAATCCAAGCCCCGTCCCGGGGGCCGCCATCGTCGTCGAAGACCTTCACAAGCGGTTCGGCAAGCTCGAAGTCCTCAAAGGGGTTTCCCTGGTCGCCCATGAAGGCGACGTGATCTCCATGATCGGGTCGAGCGGATCGGGAAAAAGCACCTTCCTCCGCTGCATCAACCTGCTGGAGACGCCGGACGAGGGCCGCGTCTGGGTCAACGGCGAGCTGATCCGCATGAAGGAGGGCCGCCACGGCGCCGTTCCCGCCGACGCCAAACAGGTCGACCGCATCCGCTCCCGCCTTGGCATGGTGTTCCAGAGCTTCAACCTCTGGACCCACATGACCGTGCTCCAGAACGTCATCGAGGCCCCGGTCCATGTGCTGGGCGTGCCCAAGCGCGAAGCGGTCGAGCGGGCGGAAGCCCTGCTGGAGAAGGTCGGCCTCGCCGCCAAGGCGTCCTCATATCCCAGCCATCTTTCCGGCGGCCAGCAGCAGCGGGTCGCCATCGCCCGCGCCCTCGCGATGCAGCCCAAGGTCATGCTGTTCGACGAGCCGACCTCCGCGCTCGACCCCGAACTGGTCGGCGAGGTCCTGCGCGTCATGCGCCAGCTCGCCGAGGAGGGCATGACGATGATCATCGTCACCCACGAGATGGGTTTCGCCCGCGAAGTGTCGAGCGAGGTCATCTTCCTGCACCAGGGCCGGATCGAAGAGCACGGCCCGCCGGATCAGGTGCTCGCCAATCCGCAATCCGACCGGTGTCGGCAGTTTCTCGCCCGCAATCTCTGAATCACCAATCCAATCAAAAAAAGCTCAGCGACGAATGTCGATGAACAGGAGGCAGTAAAGTGAAGAAGACCCTCGCAGCCCTCGCGGCCGGACTAGCATTTTTCACCGTCGCCGGCGCCGCCCAGGCCCAGACGAAGATCCGCATCGCGACCGAAGGCGCCTACCTGCCGTGGAACGGCCAGGACGCTTCCGGCAAGCTGATCGGGTTCGAGATCGATCTGGCGGCCGAACTGTGCAAGCGCATGGGCGCCACCTGCGAAGTGATGGCCCAGGACTGGGATGGCATCATCCCCGGTCTCCAGTCGCGGAAATACGACGTCATCATGGCCGGCATGTCGATCACCGACGAGCGGAAGCAGGTGATCTCCTTCGCCGGCCCCTACGCCACGGAACCGACCAGTTTCGCCGCCATGAAGGGCAGCCCGCTGCTGGCCTTGAACCTGCCGACCACCGCCGTCGATATGGCGACGATCACCCCGGACGAGCAGAAGCTGATCGACCAGACCGCCGCCGCCGTCAAGGGCAAGACCGTCGGCGTCCAGGTCTCCACCATTCAGCAGAACATGGTCGAGCAGATGATGCCCGGCGTCGAGGTGCGGACCTACGACAAGGTCGACAACCTCGGCCTCGACCTCGTGTCCGGGCGCATCGACGCGCTGGTCGCCGACGGCTCGGCGATCAACGGCCTGATCGCGGCCAGCGATCAGAACAAGGACATCACCAAGTTCGGCCCGGCCTTCTCGCGCGGGCTGCTGGGCGAAGGCGTCGGCGCCGGCGTCCGCAAGGGCGACACCGAGCTTCAGGCCAAGCTGGACAAGGCGATCAAGGACGCCACCGCCGACGGCACGATGGGCAAGCTTTCCACCCAGTGGTTCGGCTACGACATCTCGATCAAATCAGGGTCGTAAGGGTGACGACGGGCCGGTATCCGCCCCATGCTTGAGCTGCTCGCTTGGGGCGACACCGGCTGGGGCGACGAACTGGTGCGCGGCACGCTGATGACGCTGGCGGTGGCGCTCTGCTCCTTCGCGCTGGGGCAGGTGTTCGGCGGACTGGGCGCCACCGCCAAGCTCAACGGCGGCATCGTCACCCGCGCCATCGCCGAAGTCTACACGACGGTCGTTCGCGGCGTGCCGGAACTGCTGGTAATCTACCTGCTGTTCTTCGGCAGCAGCAACGCCGTGATGGGGATCGCCTCCCTGTTCGGCTACACCGGCTATATCGAGGTCAATGCCTTCACGATCGGCGTGCTGTCCGTCGGCTTGATCTCGGGCGCCTATTCGACCGAAGTCATCCGGGGCGCCATCCAGGCCGTCCCGTTCGGCCAGATCGAGGCCGGGCGGGCGGTCGGCATGCGCAGGGGGCAGATCTTCTTCCGCATCCTGCTGCCCCAGACCCTGCGCTACGCCCTGCCCGGCCTGGGCAACGTCTGGCAGCTCACGCTGAAGGACACGGCGCTGATCTCGGTGACGGCGCTGGCCGAACTGATGCGTTCCGCCCAGATCGCTGCCGGCGTCACGCGCAACCCGTTCCTGTTTTACGTGCTGGCGGCCGTCCTGTACCTGGTGCTGACTTCCCTTTCCACATACGCGTTCGACCGTGCCGAAAAGCACGCCAATCGCGGCGTCAGACGGGCTTGAGAAGATGAACCTGTCCATCATGTGGGATGCGGTGCCGAAACTGCTGGCGGGCGTGCCCGTCACGCTTCAGCTCGTGTCGCTGGCGCTGCTGTTCGGCTTCGTCCTGGCGGCGGGTATCGCGCTGATGCGGCTGTCGGGCAGCCGGATCGCCTCGAGCTTCGCCGCTGCCTACGTCTTCGTCTTCCGGGGCACGCCGCTGCTGGTCCAGATCTTCCTGATCTATTACGGGCTCGGCCAGTTCCCAGGAGTCCGGTCCAGCATCTTCTGGGCGATCCTGCGCGAGCCCTACTGGTGCGGCATCCTGGCGCTGACGCTCAACACGGCGGCCTATACCAGCGAGATGATCCGCGGCGGCATCCAGTCGGTGCCCCCAGGCCAGATCGAGGCGGCCCGAGCCTGCGGCTATTCCCGCTTCCTGGTGTTCCGCCGGATCGTCGCCCCCATCGCCATGAGGCAGGCCCTGCCCGCCTACGGCAACGAAGTGATCCTGATGGTGAAGGCCAGCTCGCTGGCCAGCACGATCACCTTGCTGGAGATCACCGGCATCGCACGCCGGATCATCTCCCAGACCTTCGCGGTGTTCGAGGTCTTCATCGTCGCGGGTGCGATCTATCTGGTGATCAACTTCCTGATCACCCGCCTGATCCGCTATGCGGAATGGCGCCTGACGCCCTATCTGCGGCGTCCCGCCTGAGCAGGCGCCGTCAGCCTTCCGCGTCCTCGTCGACCGAGGCATCGTCGGCGGCATCGCCCCGGTCGTGCTTGGAGGCGGTCACCGTCTCGCGATGCTTGACGCGGGAGCCGGTCAGAGCGTCGTTGATACCCATGAAGTCTTCCAGGTCGTGGTAGCTCAGCATCGTATCTCTCCATCTACGTCTCTGATCGGCGGAGTAATCCAAATGTTGCGCAGCAACAAGAAGATTCTTGCCTGAAATGACCGATGCGGCAATCGGTCAGCCATTCGTCACACTGTGCGCTCTTCCCGCACTGCACACAACAACACGAGACCGAACACCAGCAATAGGACTATGGTTGCCATCCCCGCCCGTTGACTCCCGAACGATTCCGTGGCCCACGCCAGCGCCAGGGGTCCCACGAACGAGACGGCCCGGCCGGATAAGGCGTACAGCCCGAACATTTCGGTTTCCATCGCGGGCGGCGACAGCTTCGCCATCATGGTCCGTCCCGCCGCCTGCGCCGGCCCGACGAAGATCCCCAGCCCCAGCGCCAAGCCCCAGAAGGCGGTCTGCGACTCGGCGAACAGCAGCGAAGTGCCGAACGCGATCAGCCCTACGAGACAGCCCAGTATCGTCCGCTTCGGCCCGATCCAGTCGTCGATCCAAGCGAATCCGAAGGCCCCTGCCGCCGACGCCACGTTCAGCGCGATCGCGAACAGGACGATCTGCTGGAACGTCATGCCGAACGTCCCCGCCGCATAGATCCCGCCGAAGGCGAACAGCGTGTTCAGCCCGTCGCGGTAGAGCGCGCTGGCGATCAGCCAGCGGACGATGTTGCCGTAGCGCCGGATGTGCCGCAGCGTGTCCAGCAGCGATCTGAGCCCCGCCCGAACCGCCTGTCCCAGCCCGATCCCGGTCGAAGGCTGGTCCGGCGTCACCAGGAACAGCGGCAGCGCGAAGACGGCGTACCAAAGCGCCACCAGCAGGGCGGTCGCCCGGACATTGGCCTGATCCTCCGTCCCGATCAGGCCGAACAGCGGATTTTCCGCCTGCACCAGCCCGAACAGCGACAGCACCAGACATCCCAGGCCTCCGATATACCCAAGCCCCCAGCCCCAGCCGGAGACGCGCCCGGTAAAGCCCGGCGGCGCCAGCGCCGGCAGCATCGCGTTGTAGAAGACGTTCGCCAGTTCGAACGCCACGTTGGTCAAGGCGATCAGCACAAGGCACGGCAGCACATAGGCCGGGTCCGGCCTGACGAACCACAGCAGCGCCGTCCCCGCCACGGTCAGCGCCGTGAACAGCGCCAGCCACGGCTTCCGCCGCCCGCTGCGGTCGGCGATGGCGCCGAGCAAGGGGCTCAGCACCGCCACCGCGATGCCCGATACCGCCACCGCCCTGCCCCATTGGGCGGTGCCGATCACTTCCGATTCCGCCACCCCGCGGGTAAAGTAGACACTGAAGATGAAGGTGCCGATGACCGTGTTGTAGGCCGACATGGCCCAGTCATAGAAGCACCAGGACAGGATTGCGCCGCGCTTCTTCACTCGATACCGCTCCCGTCCGCCCGAAGCGCCGGCTCAGCGCTTCATGATGGCGCCCAGGATACCCCGCGCGATCTGCCGGCCCAACTGAGTTCCGAGGCTGCGGAGCGCGCTGTTGACCATCGCCTCCCCCGGACTTTGGCGCGTTGCAGCCGCGCGCGGCTGCTTCGGAGCCGGCGCCGGTCTGGAAGAGGAACCGCCCGGCCTGGAATAGCCCGAACCCGACGCCGATGCCTCCACCACCGGCTTCGCCGCGCGGTCGCGCAGATGCTCGTAGGCCGATTGCCGGTCCACCGGGCGGTCGTAGATTCCATTGACGGGACTGCCCGTCAGCAGCGCCGCCCGCTCCGACGCGGTGATCGGCCCCAGCCGGGACCCCGGCGGCGCCATCATGACGCGCTGGACGACGCCGGGGATGCCCTTGTCCTCCAGCAGCGACACCAGCGCCTCGCCGACAGCCAGTTCCTGGATCGCGGCCGCAGCGTTGAACTCCGGATTGGCACGGAAGGTTTCCGCCGCAGCCCGCACCGCCCTCTGGTCGCGCGGCGTGAAGGCGCGCAGCGCGTGCTGCACCCGGTTGCCCAACTGGCCCAGCACCTCCTCCGGGATGTCCAGCGGGTTCTGGGTGATGAAATAGACGCCGACGCCCTTGGACCGGATCAGCCGGACCACCTGCTCCACCTTGTCGACCAGCGCCTTCGGCGCATCGTCGAACAGCAGGTGAGCCTCGTCGAAGAAGAACACCAGCTTGGGCTTGGGCAAATCGCCCGCCTCCGGCAGTTCCTCGAACAGCTCGGCCAGCATCCACAGCAGGAAGGTCGCGTAGAGCCGAGGCGAGCGCATCAGCTTGTCGGCGGCCAGCAGGCTGACGATGCCGCGCCCCTCCGGCGTCACCCGCATCAGGTCGGCCAGTTCCAGCGCCGGCTCCCCGAAGAACTTCTCCGCCCCCTGCTGCTCCAGCACCAGCAACTGCCGCTGGATAGCACCGACCGAAGCCTTGCTGACCGTGCCGTACCGAGTCCCCAGGGCGGAGGCGTTGTCGGCGACATAGGCCAGCATCGCCCGCAGGTCCTTGAGGTCGAGCAGCAGCAGCCCTTCGTCGTCCGCCACCTTGAACGTCAGGTTCAGGACGCCTTCCTGGACGTCGTTCAGGTCCAGCAGACGCGCCAGCAGCAGCGGCCCCATCTCGGAAATCGTCGCCCGGATCGGATGCCCCTGTTCGCCGAAGACATCCCAGGCCACCGTCGGGTTGGCCTCCATCGCGTGGTCGGCGATCCCCAGCAAGGCGGCCCGCTCGGCAATCTTGGGATTGGCCCCGCCCGCCTGACTGATCCCCGCCAAGTCGCCCTTCACATCGGCCAGGAAGACCGGCACGCCGGCCTTGGAAAACCCTTCCGCCAGCACCTGGAGCGAGACGGTCTTGCCGGTCCCCGTCGCCCCGGCGATCAGCCCGTGCCGGTTGGCGTATTTCAGCAGGAGCGCCTGAGCCTCTCCCCCGCCCTTCCCCACGAAGATCGAATCACCCGCCGTCATGCCGCCGCTCCTCAGTCCAGGTTTCGACAGGGTTGAGAATGGCAGTATTCGTGGGGAATTCCAGCGTCCGGTGGAAG
>NZ_JCACHA010000804.1:0-9296 GCF_059503625.1 Skermanella sp. | reverse complement strand
GAAACGCAATTGACCAGCAAGAGTTCAGCCGCCCCCAGACATTCGCAGCACCGCTTAGGGGCTGCTCGTCGACACGAAGCAGCGCTCATACCCACTGTTGCGAGGCAGATTGTGGTCGCGGTGCCCGGTTGCGTCCCCGACGGAGCCTACCTGAAAAACAATCGTGATGAGTTTTGCTGCAGCGCAGCATTACATCTAACGAGGGTTTCGGGAGGGACATGCAAAGGATCGAACCCGTGATTGGAACAATATTCTTTTTCGGCAGTTTGGTCGCCCTGTTGGCCATCAACTGCGCCGCCCGCATCGCCATCGATGCATGTGACTTCGACGGCCTGCCGCAACCGATCCAGATCGACTGACCTGGGCCGAGACGACGCAACTAAACATTATAGGAATATGGCATTGAATCTCTCCACAGCAGCAAAGATTCTTACTGGGAGTCGGACAACGCTCGCCATCGGGGCGGCCGTCACCGCCCTCGGCGCGCTTGCGCTGGTTAACCGCGCCGCAGCGCGTCAGGCGGAGCGTGAACATCCGCCCCGTGGCGCCTTCCTTGATGTGGACGGCGTCCGGCTGCACTATACCGATCGGGGCACCGGGCAACCGATTGTCCTGATCCACGGCAATGTCGTGTCTGGCGACGACTACGACACAAGCGGCGTGGCCGAGCGCCTGCTTCAATCTCACCGGGTCATCGTCTTCGACCGACCCGGCTTTGGCCATAGCGGGCGCCCGCGGGGACGCGCCTGGACGGCAATGCAGCAGGCCGAACTGCTCCACAAGGCGCTCAAGCAGCTAGGGATCGAACGCCCGGTTGTGGTAGGCCACTCGTGGGGCTCGATCGTGGCGCTCTCGCTCGCGGTGCGGCACCAGGCCGACACGGCGGGCCTCGTGCTGCTCTCCGGGTACTACTTCTGGACCCTGCGGCCGGACGTGCTACTGGTCACCGCGGGAGCGATCCCGGTGCTCGGGGACATCCTGCGCTATACGGTCTCGCCGTGGCTGGGGCGGCTCCTGATGCCCTTGCAGAAGCGCGCCATGTTCTCGCCGGCCTCGGTCACCAAGCGGTTCCGGCGCGAGTACTCCGACGCGATGGCGCTGCGGCCGTCCCAGATCCGCGCCACCTCGGTCGATGGCACGCTGATGATCCCGGGCGCGCTGGGCTTGCGCCGACGCTACGCTGACCTTCGGATGCCCGTGATGATCGTGGCAGGGGACGGTGACAAGGTCGTCTGGAAACGCAGCGCTGAACGCCTGCACGCCGCCATTCCGGGCAGCGCGCTGCGGATCGTCGAGGGGGCGGGGCACATGATCCATCACTCCGAGCCGGAGCAAGTTGTCGAGGCTATTCAGTTGACTGCTAGGACGTCCGCCAAGCTGCCCGCAGCAGTGCTCAGCGAATCACCCGTGTCGCTCCGAGCAGTCTCCGACGCTTCAGCCCGAGCAGCGTAGCAACGCTTCCCTCCGGGGTGCGGGGCGGCTGGCGCCGAGGCCGATGCTGGAGAACGCGCCCGCGTCGTCCTATTTCTCCAGCACGTAGGTGCCCGGCGCGCCGGCGATCGGCGGATGCGCGGCGCTGCCTGTCGCTGGTGACGTGTCTCTCTCGCCCGACCGCGCCGCAAGCCAAGCTGACCAGTCCGTCCACCAGCTGCCGTCGTGCTTAGTGGCTGCCCGGCGCCACTCCTCCGGCGTTGCCGCTTGCGCCTCGTTGGTCCAGTAGGCGCCTTTGCCGCCCGGCGGGTTGATGATGCCAGCGATGTGGCCAGACGAGGCGAGCACATAGCGTACCTTGCCGCCGAAAAGCTGCGTGATGTGCCAGGCAGCGTCCCAGGGAACGATGTGGTCCTTCTCGGCGCCGACCGCATAAGCATCCAGCTCGATGCGTCCAAGATCGATGGACTCGCCTTTAAGCTCGACCTTACCTGGCACGATCAGGTTGTTCTCCTTGTAAGTGTTCCGTAGGTACCAGGCGTGTGCGGCGCGGCACATCCGCGTCCCGTCGCTGTTCCAGTAGAGCAGGTCGAACGCCGGCGGCTTCTCGCCCATGAGATAGTTGTTCACCACGTTCGCCCAGATCAGATCATTCGAGCGCAGCAGGTTAAACATGTTGGACATCTCTCGGCTATCGAGATAGCCGCGCTCCATCATCTGCTGTTCAACCAAATCCATGGCCGGCTCGTCCATAAAAACGGCCGTGTCGCCTACGCGCGCGAAGTCCTGCAGCGAGACCATGAAGGTTGCCGCATTGAAGCGCTTGTCCCTCTTCCGGGCCAGCCACGCGAGAGTTAGGGCGAGCAGCGTGCCGCCGATGCAGTAGCCCATCACGTTGATGGACGTGGTGCCGGTGATCTCGCGTACGACATCGCTCGCCTCTAGCGGACCGAGGTCCATGTAGTCCTCGAAGCTTATATCCTCCATGGACGCATCGGGATTTTTCCAAGACACCATGAACACGGTGAAGCCTTGGGAGACGAGGTGCCGCACCATGCTGTTCTTCGGTTGCATGTCGAGGATGTAGAACTTGTTGATCCACGGCGGTATGATCAGCAGCGGCGTCCGGTGCGCCGTCTCGGTTGTCGGCTCATACTGGATTAATTCAAGCAGACGATTGCGGTGAACCACCTTGCCTGGCGACAGGGCCAGGTTGCGCCCTGGCGCAAAGGCGGTGGCGTCCACCATGCTGAGCCGCCCATTTTTGAGGTCCGCCGCCAGGTTGCGTGCGCCGTCGGCGAGGCTGGCGCCGCCGGTCTCCATCGCGCGGCGCAGCGCCGCCGGATTCGATGCAAGCAGCAGCGCCGGGCTCATAGCGTCCACAAACTGCCGGAGGTGGAAGTCGAGCCGTCGGCGCTCCGCCTCGTCCACACCCTCCGCCTGCTCCGCGCCTTGCTCCAGCAGCCAGTCGGAGGCGAGCAAATAGGCGTCCTTCAGCGTACGATACACCGGGTTGGCGTGCCACTCCGGGGCGGCGAACCGCTTGTCACCGCCGGCGGCTGGAACACTGCTTCCCGCCGGCTCCGCCCCCCACCATCGCAGGCCGGCCTCGTTCCAAGCCTCCACGGCCGAGCGCAACAGGTTCGCGTTCAGCTCCACTGCCGCCATGGCTGCGCCGGGCCGGTTTAGGGAGCGCAGCCACACCGTGCGGAGCGCTTTGACAACCTCCGCCCAGTCCACGGGTACGATCTCGCGGAGCGGATTGGCATTCCAAATCTGATCAACGGAACGAAGGAACGGATTCTTGGCTAACATGTCACTAAGCTGTGCCACCCCGCCGGCGACCGCGCTGCCGTTGAGCTGATTGGTTGTCATCTGCGACCAGGACTTGGCATGGTTGGCCCAATCCCAGGCCGCCGATTCAGACATCGCTTCTACCCAGGAGGCCCAGACCCCAAGCATCGCGTCCGGTCCAGGCGAAGGGCTCCTGCCGCTTTCGCCCGGATGGCCATTTCCGAAACTCTCGCCGTTGTTCTGGCCTGCCATGGCGTGCCCCTCTTTCGGTGATCCCGTTCGCACCGTGTCGTATTCGACCTGATCTCAGGGCCTCGCCGCAGCGTTTCCGACGCCGCAGCTGCAACGCCCATGTGGATTTCTCAACGCCTCAAGGTCGGCCCGGTTGGCAACCGTCTAGAAGGCCTGCAGTATCGTCACCCGGGACCGCAGCGGATTCTCGCCAGCGCTACTTGCCGAGCTTGGTCATCGCCTCACGGTTGTTTGCCACCGGAGGCCGTTATGGACTTCTGGTCGGTTGCGCGGCCTGCATGGGCATGAGGCAGGTGAGGGCGACGAGGTGGAAATCGGCGAGGGTGCTGGCATAGCCCTCGTGGTCCTGCATCAGCCGGCGAAAGCGGGTGACCCGGGCGAAGGGCCGCTCCACCAGCCGGCGCCACGGCAACAGCACAAAGCCACGCCTGGCGTCCGGCAACCTGGCCGCCTCGGAACACCTCACGCAGGGCGTGCTCACGCTGCCCAGCAGCGTCAGGTAGGGCGCGACCAGAGCCCACTCGTCCTCGGTGACATCGGACGGACAGGGCCTGCAGGCATCCACGCCCCGCAGCCCGATCGTTACCCTGCCAAGGGCCAATAATAGCCTTTAGCCGTCACGACGATATAGAGCGGTGCGACGACCGATGTAGCGCGCCAGCGGAAGCGGCACCTAAGCGGGGAGGACGCGTGTGATTGCCTGACCGGCGACGCCGGCCGTGGCGAGAGGTCGGTCCACATCGTGGCCCTTGCGTGTCATCCTGGAGAGGCTGGTCATGAGGGTGACTACGTAGTCGGCCAGGCGCTCGGCCACGTCCGGGTGGGTGACGGCGAAAAGCGGCCGAAGGTGTCGTCGGCAGCGCCGGTAGGGGCGCGAGCTACCTTCCGCGTCCCGGGTTCGTTTCAGCGGGCACCTACGAGACGTTTGGATGATTTGTGTGGCGGTTACTAGGCTGAACCTGGAGGAGGGCCTGATGACCAATCTTTGTGGCAAGTCCATTCGCGTGCTGGGCGGCAGCCCGAGGGATCGGAGCGGCGATCGTGCGCTGCTTCGCCGCCGAGGGCACGGCGGTGACCTTCACCTATGCAGGCTCGGCGGAGCGACTTGGCAGCGGAGACGGGCGCTACGGCAGCGATGACGAACAGCGTGGATCGGGATGCGGTGACCGCGCGGGTACGGGAGAGCGGGCCGCTGGACTTGCTGGCGGTAAGTGGAGGGGTGGGCGACCCGCTGGAGCCGGACCCGGACGGGGTGGACCGACTGATCTGCATCAACGTGAACGCGCCCTACCACGCGGCAGTCAAGGCTGCTCGACGGATGCCGGAGGGCGACTGCGTCATCGTGATCGGCTCCGTCGACGGCGACAGCATTCCCTTCACGGGCCTGTCGGCCTACACGATGAGCAAGGCGGCGCTGCAAGGCATGGGACGGAGGCCGGCGTGGGATTTCGGCCTGCGCTGGATAACGGTGAACGTCGTGCAGCCTGGGCCTCGGTACGGACCTGAACCCGGCGGACGAGCCGATGAAGGACACGAGTATAGGTCCGAAAATAACCCTTCCCGCGTTCCGCAAAGCGGATCAAGCCCAAAAGCTCGCGCATAGGGCCGGATGCAGCATAGGACGGAGGACCGCAAAGGATCGCTTGTCGCGGTAACCTCCCTGGCGGGGTGGTGGGGTGCCTATCCTGCCCCCTGCGCTTTTCTCACCCCGTCAAGCACCGCCTCATGCGTCGCCAGTATCCGCCGCAGAGTGGGTTTTCCCTTGTCGCTCGCCTCGGCAATGCCCTCGTGCATTTCCTCGATCCCAGTCGCCATCTGCTCGGCCAAGCCGGATAGCCGCTCCTGTAGCTGCTCGTCGTCATCCTTGAGCTCAGCTGTCCAGACAGCCAAAACGCGCGAGAACTCGGTTGCAGCGCGGGCGGGTGGGACACCCGCTTGCAAGAGCTTGATCAGGGGAGCTAGGTCTGAAGTAGGGGAACGAGACATGCTTGTGAATGTAGGTAAGCGGACCGTAAGTGGCTAGACGGCGCGAGGCGGCATTGTGTCGAGTGCAACGGTCAAGGTAAACGGGCCGAGAACGAACCGACGTCGCTAGATCAAACTCGAATGGCCCTGATCGCATGCGAACGAACCGAAGGTCGACCGGGCCTCCGCCATTCTGGCGAATGGGCACGAGCTTGCGCGCGGGCTAGCGACCGATCAGCGGAGGCAGCATCGCCGAGGTGGTGAGTAGCTCCTGAGCGGCGCCGGTTTATCAGGCGCGCGGTTGTCGCTACCCCTACGCGCGGGATCAGAGGTTAAAGGGTGCTCTACGTCTTCCCCCGCCGGCACGGTGGCTGTAGCGGTCCGCGCTTACCGCCGCCCCTACGAAAACTCAATTGCGGCACTGGCCGGCGTCAAGGTGCGGCTCGACCCCGACCGCACCACCAGGACTGACATTTTGGGCTGGGCTTGGTGCCAAGCGGCCGACGACCGCGAGGGTTGGGTGCCCGGATCCTAGCTCGAGCGGCAGGACGGGCGCCTTCGATTGCGCCGCGACTTCGCTGCGCTGGAGCTTGACCTAGACTCAGGCGACCGAATCGATCTCATGTTCCAGCGAGAGCGGGTTTGTTTTCTGCCGCAAGCCGGACGGAGACGAGGGTTGGGTGACCGACGCTGTGCTAGCGCTCCTCTCCAGCGAAGCTCGGCGCTGACCGGAGTGCGCCCATATTCGCCTCGATGAGCGTTCCATGCGGTCCGCTCTAGTACGTCGAGCCGCGCATGCCTCATCGCATATGGGATGACACGGCGCGGCTTCGCCGGATTGGCGCGAAATGGACGCGGACAGCCCGTCTGCGTCAGGCGCCGTTCCGACGCGCTGTAATGCACGCCGCGACGAGGATGGCGCTCACGCTGAAGAGCAGCCACGTGGAAACCGCGAGGACCCAGTCGGCGCGAAAGTCCAAAATCGGCGGGCAGCGAGCGCTGGCGGATCGGTCCGCCAAGCCCGCCGGCTCCACGGCCGACTGCCTGTTCGCCGTCGCGCGGGCGCGCTGCCGCCACCGCGCGGAGGCGTTCAGCGGATCAGCTTGACGACATGTGCGCCGCGCATCACCGGCACGCGGGCGTTCATCTGCACCAGCATCGGGCGTGGTCCTTCGATCAAGCGGAAGAAGTCCACCGTGGTCTGCGCGGTCGGTCGCTGTGGGTTGAACTGCGCGAAATTGGCCACCGCGAGGTGCCGGCCGGATGCGTCGAAGGTGATGCCCTCTGGCAGGATGCCCTCGAATGGCAGTGTGTGCAGCGGCGTCAGGCGGCCCGTCGCCGGGTCGAGGTCGAGCAAGGTCAGCGAAGAGAAAAAGGTCAACCGCTCGTCGCCTGGCGCGAGGAAGGAGTTCTCCATGTTGATGCTCACAACGCGCCGCCCGTCCGGCGAGATGGCGAACTCCTCGGCAGAGGCACCGACCGCCGCCATCCCGACCACCACATGCCGCACCTGCCCCGCCGCATCGCCCATCGCGTCGAAGGCGACCGAGGTGATGGTCGAGGCCTGCGCGCCGACATAGAGGTCTGCTGCGCCGCCGAACCAATAGAGGTTCGTCACCAGGAAGTGCTGCCCATCCGGCGTCCAATGGCCGACGCCCGCAAACTTGCCGGTGATGACGGGCTCGCCCCAGGCGTCGAGGGTCGGTCGCTCGTCGGCGCCGCGGCCCACCCGGAAGAAGCGCGCCTCATGTTGCGCTGGGAAGGTCGCGGCGATGAAGCGCCCATCTGGCGAGAACTCGATGTGCCGCACGAAGGCCGCGGTGCCCGGCAGCTTCAGCGCCGTCGACTCCCCGAGGCGCCCATCCGTGCCGACCGTGAAAAGGCAGACGCCGACCTGCGGATTGTCGGCGACGTTGATCGCGAGCGTCCTCCCGTCCGGCGTCAACGTCGCGGCATGGGTGCGACCCTGTAGTTCGACCGTTTGGATCACGCGCGGTGCAGCGGTGTCGCGTAGGTCTACCACCGAGACCCGGCGACCAGGGCGCAGCTCCTCCCGTCGCGTCGCGCCTTCAGGCGGTGGCTCGTTCATCTCTGTAACGAAAGCGAAGCGGCCATCACGCGTGATCGCGAGATTTGACGGCCAGGCCGTGACGGGTTGGAAACCGGCACTTCCACTGGCCTAAGCCCGGCCGCGCCGGCGGTGAGCGGGATAACCGAGAGGGTGTCGCGCAGTCCGGCTTCCCGCGGGCCGAGCCGTCCGTCCATGTAGGCCGAAGCGACCATGTCGGCGTCCGAAAGGACAACCAGGTAGCGGCCTTGGAAACCAAAGTATCCGGGGAAGTCCTGCGCCGCCCGCGCGGCGGTGCCCATTGCCAACGCCGCGGCTGCGGCTGCGGCTGCGGCTGCGGCTGCGGCTGCGGCCAGAAGTGACGTCCTCATGCCCATTCTCCTCTCCTGATGATGGGAGCGGTCCGAAGTTTGGTAGCCTGGGTGCTTGTGAAAACCGATCACGGGCGAGCATCTGTCGGATTATGGCGAACACCGACCTCGACCCAAGGCTGCTCCGCATTTTTCGCGCGGTGGCGGAGGAACTGCACTTCCGGCGCGCAGCAGCCCGCCTGCACGCCACACCCTCCGCCGTCAGCGATGGAATGGCGGAGCTGGAGCGGCGGGTGGGCACGCAGCTGCTGCGCCGGGACCGACGACGGGTGCAGCTTACCGAGGCCGGGCACGTGCTGTTGGCCGATGCTGCCGACCTGCTGGGGGGCGCCGCCGCCGCAGCGGCGCGGGCGCGGGAGGTCGCGCGGGGCCAGCTCGGCGGAGGCACGCTCGGCCTCATTGGCGCCGCGACGTTCGAGGCGGCGCCGCGTGTCACGAGCCTGGTGCGGACGGCTGCGCCGGGCCTCGTGCTGCGCTTCCGGGAGATGCCAGCGCGCACCCAAATGGAGGCGCTGCGCGAGGGCACGTTGGACGCCGGCTTGGTTCGGGCAGAGGCACGGCCGCTTGGCCTCACCACGCGCGCAATCCTCCGTGAGCCCGTTGTGTGCCTCCTGCCCGAAGGTCACCGGCTGGCGCAACAGGATCGGCTAGCCATCGCCGAACTGTACGGAGAGCCCGTGCTCAACTTGGCGCGGGAGCAGGACCCTGCCGGGCACGACTTCTATCTCGCCCTTTATCGCGCCGCAGGCTTTGAACCGCGAGTGGAGCACGAAGCCAGTCAAGTCGCCACTATCCTGTTCCTGGTTGCGACCACAGGCTGCGTAGCCCTCGGCCCAGGAGGGTGGCGCGTGCTCCGGCGCGAGGGCGTTGTGATCTGCCCCTTGACGCCTCCCACGCCCGTGGTCGAGACACGCTTGATCTGGAACCCCCGCCGCGTCACGCCTGCACTCGAGCGCGTGTTGGCTGCCGTCCCCGATTTTACGACCTGAAGAGGCCGCGACGATCTGTTCATCTGTGGGTACCCCTGCGGGTCAGGGCGCATTTGCATTGCTGACACTGAGAGCACGGTGCGGTCATGTGTCGGTTTCGTACGCGGCCAGTCTGGCTTGGGCCGATGAGCTGCGCGGAGCAAGGGGCGTTCAAGGTAATGCGCCCGGGTGGCGCGTTGCGATGAACGGCCTGTCTCGTCACCGGCTCGCCGATTTCTTGCTGTTATCGTCGTTTCGCCACCTTGACCTTCACCGGACGCGGCGAGCTCGGACGCGACCGCGCAGGCGATGAGTATGCTGAATCCCAATAAGGCTGCTGTGCCGTAGATAGGCTGAAAGCAGTGGGGACCTTGTTGGCAAATTTGGCCAATTCTAAGCTCGACTTTGGCCATTTCCGGGAGACGAGGCGGCGGAGCGGGTGAGCGG
>NZ_JCACHA010000803.1:2753-9298 GCF_059503625.1 Skermanella sp. | reverse complement strand
GGTCCGAAGCCGTAGGCCCGGAGCGCCAGCACCATCGCCATGGTGCCGCTGGTGACGGCTATGGCATGCCGCCGCCCGACATAGGCCGCGAACGCTTCCTCGAACGCTTCCGTCAGCCGCCCGTCGTTGAGACTAGCGGTATTCAGGATGCGCTCGATCACCCGAATCTCGGCATTGCCGATGTCGGGCTGGGTCAGCGCAATGTCCTCTTGCTCGAACTCGCCTTCGGCATCGCCGCCGGCAGCTTCCTCGACCTCGTCGGGGGCGGCATGGGTCATGCCGCTTCCTCGCGCTCGGCGATCACGATGCCGGTGGCGTTCGCCGGCTCGCGGGTCATCTTCCAGCAATGGTCCTTGCTGTCGACCAGATAGAGCAGATAGGCCGGCTCTTCGCGGTAAGGCTCGTCGGTCAGGTCGTTCTCGGAGCAGCCGGTGATGGTCAACCCCTGGTACTTCTGCTTGAGCGCCTTGACGACGGCATCCCGCTTGGTCCCCGCCGCATAGAGTTCGGTCGCCTCGGCGGTGATGCTGTCGATGCCGGTGATGGAAAGGGCCATGCCTCAGCCCTCCAGCTTGCGGGCTTCGACGGTCAGCGGCAGCCGGGTGTCTTCCGGCAGGTCCGGCATCTCAAGGACCCAGCCGTTTTCCAGGGTGATCTTGCCACCCCAGCATGCCGGCTTGTCGGACGACACGACCGTCGTCTCCAGGTCCTTCTTGGCGACGTAGATCATGTACTTTCCGTCGGCCTTGCGAAGCATGACTTTCATAAAAACTCTCCAGAGGTCATCAAAGGTCACTAAACGTCAGCGGTACAGGCGGCAGGTCATGCCGCCAGACGCGCGGCGATGCCCGGAAGGGCATCGAGAACGGCATCGATATCGCCCTCGGTGCTGTAGCGGCTCAGCGAGAAGCGCAGGCTTGCCGCCGCTTGCGCCTCGCTCAGCCCGAGGGCGAGAAGCACATGGCTGGGGTCCATGCCGCCGGCGGCGCAGGCGGCCCCCATGCTGACCTGAATGCCCGCCTGATCCAGCTTCATCAGCAGCGCCTCGCCTTCCATGGGAAAGCCGCCGCGGCCGATGAAGGCGATGTTCGAGGTGTTCGGAATGCGGGCGGCACCGCCGCCGTTGATCCGGGCGCCCGGCAGCCGGGCCAGGACGCCGGCCTCCAGCCGGTCGCGCAGGGCCGCGACGGCGGCGCCGGAGCCAGAGGCCAGCGCATCCCGCGCCAGAACGGCGGCGGCACCGAGCCCGACGATGGCGGGCACGTTCTCGGTGCCGCCGCGCAGCCGGCGCTCCTGATGGCCGAGGATCATCGGCGTCAGCACGAAGCCCTTGCGGGCGAACAACACGCCGATCCCCTTGGGGCCGTGAAGCTTGTGTCCGGAGAACGTCAGCAGGTCGATGGGGAGGTCGCGCAGGTCGATTTCCAGCCGGCCGACCGCCTGCACGGCGTCGGTGTGGAAGGCGGCGCCGCGCGACCGGGCGACTTCCGCCGCCTCCCGGACCGGCATCAGCACCCCGGTCTCGTTGTTGGCCCACATGACGGAAACCATCGCCGTGTCGCTGGACACGACCGAGGCCAGTTCGCAGCGCCGGATCCGGCCGTCGGCATCGACCGGCAGGACGGTGACGTGATAGCCCTGGGATGCGAGTTCCCGGAAAAGCGCCAGCGTCGAGGGATGTTCGACGGCTGTCGTCACGACATGGCGCCGGTCCGGCCGGGACCGGAGCGTGCCGAGGATGGCAAGGTGGTTTGCCTCGGTGGCGCTGGCGGTGAAGGTGATCTCGGCAGGCTTGGCGCCGATCAAGCCGGCCACGCTGCCGCGCGCCTGGCCGAGCGCCTGCTTGACCGCCATCCCGGCGCCGTGGGCGCTGGACGGATTGGCGTAGAGATCGGCCAGATAGGGGATCATGGCTGCCACGACCTCCGGAGCCGGCCGGGTCGTCGCGTTGTTGTCCAGATAAATCATGGCGCACCTCGCATCAGACGGTCACTACGCACACGGTCATTAGGCATACAGGCACTCGTCACCGGCCCCGAACCGCCGGAAGCTTCCGCCTACATGCGGCCGGGAGCGGCGCTGCGGACACCCAGGACCGGGGCGATCTCCTCCTCCAGGCAGCCGACCAGCTTGCCGCCGGGAAACTCGACCAGATAGACCGGCAGGTTGTTGGCTTCCGGGGCGTAGCCGACGCGGACGATCTCGCCGATCGCGTCCTTGAGGATCAGCAGGCTGCCTTCCGGGCTTTCCGGATGGCTGCCGTCGTTCAGCAGGTCGGTCACGGACCTGACCGCGATGCCCCACTCGTATTTCGGTTCACGCGGGGGGATGAAACCGCCTGGAGCGGGCGACCCGGCGACGACGATTTCCGAAGCCTCATCCGGAACGGGAACGCCGGGAACGACGATGTCTGCGGTCTTCTGATCGGTCATGACTGCGCTCCGCGGGGCTGGGTGGGGGATGAGTTCTGGGGTGCGTTGGCATAGGCATCGACCATCTCCAGCTCCTTCGCGCGCATGCCGATCACCCGGCGCTGCTCGAAGAAATCGACGCTGTAGATGTGATACATCTGAAGGTAGGAGCCGATGCTGATGACGTAGCCGACGGCGCCTTCCGGGATCAGCACCTCGCCGACCGCCGGTCCCGGATATGTCCCGTCGTTGCGGACGTTCTGGATGCTGCGGACCTTCTGCCCGACTTCGTAGACCGGCGGTTCCAGCAGCTCGTTCGAATCATGGGGATTACGGTTGGCCATGGCGCGTGTCTCCGCAAACGGATGAGGGGGAACCGGGGATGGGTGAAGGGATCGCGTTCACGTCATGTCGTCCTGGACGAGCAGCCCGGCGCGGCGGCTGAGTGCGATCTCGCGCACTTCGTCCACCGGGTCCTCGGTCAGGGGGTCGAGGTATTCCAAGGCGATCCGGCTGGCGACGACGTAGCGGACGCACCAGTCGCCGTCCTCGACCATGGCGATCAGCTTTTCGGGGCACAGCCGCTGCGCGACATGGAGCCGGACCCGCTGGCTGTCGTCCCACGCCATGCTGGCGAGCCAGTCGAGCCCGATCCGGCGCGCCACCTCCAACCGAACCTCCGGATCCTCGTCGCGCATCATGGCGGGCAGCATGCCTTCCGGCACGCGGCGGGCGACCCGCAGCCGGACCGAGTAATCGGCATCCCGCATCATGGGAGCGAGGTCGCCGTCTTCCAGGCGGGAAGCGACCGAGATCCGGACTTCCCGGTCGTGGTCGTTCCGCATCTTGAGCAGGAGCCGGCGGGGCAGACGGCGGGCGACGCTGCTGCGGACCGTTTCGTCGATGTCGTCCATCAGGCGCGGCAGGTGGAAAAGCGGAGCGTGACGCACCGCAATGGCGCGGACCTCGAAATAGGGGTGGTCGAGGTTTTCGACCGCCAGATCCTCGTTTCACTGAAAGAAACGCTGGATGCGCTTGGCATAGCGGTCGTGGACGCAGGCCTTCAGGGGCTGGCATTTGCCGTCTGCCAACCGGTCGGCATAGCGGCAGGCCTTGCAGTCGACCGACCGGCCGAGCCAGTCCAGGGCCTCGTCCATGTCAGCATTCGTCATGATTCGTCATCCTCCCCGTCCCGCTCCCACCGGTCGAGCACCGCCAGCAGGGGCCGGACGCCGATCCTGTCCGCCATGTCGAGTTCGAGCACCTTTTCCAGGATGACGCGGCCTTCGGCATGGCGTCCGAGGCGCACATGCAGGTAGCCCAGCGCCTTGACGGTGAAGAGGAAGAAGCGCGGAGCCGGATCGAGCGAGTCGAAATCGGCGTGACCGCGCGTCACCTGCTTCCAATCGGTGTGGTTCAGCCCAAGGCCGGCGGAGGCATGCTCCAGCATCCGGTATGCGCAGACCAGCGCCTGCGGCAGGCGCGCCTTGTAGAGGAAGTATTTGTAGTGGCCGAGATCGACCGCCCGGTGTCCCGGCGCGATCTCGGCCGCTCTCGCCAGATGGGCTTCGGCCAGCGCATCGTCGCAGTAGTGCCGTCCGGCCAGATGAAGCTGCCGTTCGGCTTCGGCAGGCAAGTCGCCGCCGTAGTAGCGCCTGGACAGCCAGGCATCGTCGATATCGGAGTCCATGCCTGCCGGGGCGAGCCCAGGGGAAGGCGCACGACCGGACGAAGTCCGTTCAAGCGTCATCTGGTCCTTGGACGTCGTATCGGGCAGCGTCACTCTCGAAGACTCCCGTCCCGCTCTGAAATGCCTGGAATCACCCGGTATCACCCGCCACGCCCTCATCCGGTCAGGGCATGGCGGCAAGTGGTATGCGGTGGATGGTATGGAGGTGGATGGAGACTCCCGCTTCAGCCGGATCAGGCCGCGACGCAGCAGTCGGCAGGGCAAACGGCGGCGCATTGCGGGGCGTCGAACTGCCCCTGGCACTCGGTGCACTTGACCGGATCGATGACATAGGTGCCCTTCTTGAAGCTGATCGCCTCGTTGGGGCATTCCGCTTCGCAGGCGCCGCAAACGGTGCAGTCGTTCTTGAGGATCTTGAGAGCCATGGTTTTTCTCCTGTTCGTACCGGCCTCGCAGCCGGCTTCGCTTGTTGTGTTGAAGTGACTTTCGCCCCACCGGGGTGTCTCGCCAAGGTGGTGAATTACCGCAGCATATGGCGATATGGGTTTATCGGCCGGTGTCAGGCTCGCTTGGCGGTATAGGCGCCCTGGCGGATCACAGCGTCGGCGCCGGTCTTCTCGACGATCGATCCGGAACTCAGTTGCGCCGAATAGTCCGCGTAATAGGCCAGGGCCGATTCCTCAATGTATTCGAAGGCGAAGCGGTCCACCGGATCGATCCCGGCTTCTTCCAGCGACTTGCTAGGGCAGCCGCCGATCTTGGCGACGAAGACCGCGACGCAGTCGTTGATCGCCTGGATGATGGTGCCCAATCCGTCCTCGTCGCCCGATCCGCCTTCGCAATACAGATCGACGCGCCGGTGACCGACGAACTTGGCGCCCTTGGCGTCGACTTCGTAGATCTGGAATTCCTTGGCGTGGCCGAAGTGTTCGTTGATGCGCTCGCCGCCCTTGGTGGCGACGGCGATCAGGATCGGCTTCTCGCCGGCCATATGGGCGACCTCGGCGATGGCGGCGGCCTTGGACTCGTGGCGCAGCGCCCGCTCGGCCTCGACATGCTCGCGGTAGGTCTCGCGCTTGGTGAAGCCGCCGCCGTCGAGGTCCACGTCCATCTGCATGACCTTCTCGGCGGTGAACTCGTCCCCCCGGTCCTCGCCCAGCAGGCCCACGGCGTCGGCGCGGCACTGGCGGCAGTGCCGCATCAGCTTCATGTCGCCTTCGCACTTGTCCTGAAGCGCCTTCAACTCCTTCGCGGTCGGTCCGCGCTGGCCGGTCAGGCCGAAATGGGTGCCATGCGCCGCGTCGGAGATCAGCGGCATGATGTTGTGCAGGAACGCGCCGCGCGCCTTGACCTCGCGGTTGACGTCGAGCAGGTGCTCGTCGTTGATGCCGGGGATCATGACCGAGTTGATCTTCGCCAGGATGCCGGCGTCGCGCAGCATTTCCAGGCCGAGCATCTGGCGTTCGTGCAGGATGCGTGACGCCTCGATCCCGGTCCAGCGCTTGTGGTCATGGAAGATCCAGGGATAGATGTGCTGGCCGACTTCCGGATCGACCATGTTGATGGTGATCGTGACGTGGTCGATGTTCAGGCCCTTCAGGCGATCGACGTAGTCGGGCAGCGCCAGACCGTTGGTCGAGAGGCAGAGCTTGATGTCGGGAGCCAGTTGGGAGAGCTGCTCGAAGGTCTGGATCGTCTGCTTGGCGCCGGCAGCCAAGCTGTCGCCGGGGCCGGCGATGCCGACCACGGAAAGCTGCGGAATTTCGGCGGCGACCGCGAGGACCTTGCGGACGGCCTGTTCGGCGGTCAGCTTCTCGCTGACGACGCCGGGACGGCTTTCGTTGGCGCAGTCGTACTTGCGATTACAGTAGTTGCACTGGATGTTGCAGGCCGGGGCCACCGCGGCATGCATGCGGGCGTAGTAGTGGTGAGCCTCTTCGCTGTAGCAGGGATGGTTCTTGACCTTCTCCCACACCTCGGGAGCCATGTCCGAAGGGCCATCGGAAGAGCCGCAACTGGATGTAGTACAACCCGAGGCTTCGGGCGCCGGCTGGGACTTCATTTCGCCCAAGCCGAAGATACTGTCCAGCGAGATTACATTCATGGTCCAATCCTTCCCGTACAGCCAAAGACGTCCCGGAGGCTCTGCGAGAGAAGGTCAGCAAGAATGGGGCCAGTTGGCTCAGACTTAAAACTTTTATACTTTTCAGTAGGTTATGGCGAAGCGTGTAACTTCTCAATGTCATGTTGACTACGCGGGGCCTGTGGTCTGTCGGGATCATGTCAGGTATCCGACATGGACCGGCGCCGGGTGTGACGGGGAAGAGACCAGCGTTTCGACCAGCCGCGGGATATTCGTAGGCCGGGTACAGCGAAGCGGCGCCCGGCCTATGGCTGGAGACCGCTTCTACTTTTCTCCTCCCGCTCAGGCGGAGCGGCGGGAT
>NZ_JCACHA010000803.1:0-2743 GCF_059503625.1 Skermanella sp. | reverse complement strand
CCGGCTTTCGGTCACTTTCGCGACGTCGTTGTCGCCGAGTGGAGGCGGGGCAAACTGGACGTGGACGCCGTGACGGCTGACGCCGACGACCTGGGCGTGCTGGGGGGTGTCGCGTTCCGGGAGGTTGAGGACCAGACGGTCGCCGGGACCGAGCGGAACGTCGGTCTGGATCAGGGCACCACCGCGCGACACGTCCAGCAGTTCCGCGTCCGCCGCGCCGAAGGAACCGGCTACTCCGGTCGAGACGCTGCACCGGTGCCGGGTGTGGGCGCGGCGGTTGGCCTCCTCGGTGGAGGTGCGGACGATCTGGGTCAGGGCTTCCGCCAGCGACTCTATGCCGTCGCTCAGGACGGCGGCGGCAGATTTGCTGCTTTCCGCCAGTTCATCGGTGCGGCGGCAATCACTGGTCAGGGCATCGACATGTCCGGCGACCTGCCGGGTGGCACGGGCGGTCTCCTCCATGTTGAGGGTGATCTGCGCGGTGGCGCTGGACTGTTCGGCCATGGCGAGGGCGATGGAGCCGGCGATGCCGTCGACCGCCGCAATGGTCTCGCCCACCTTCTCCACGGCGGCGTCGGCATCGCGAGCCGCCGCCTGGATGCGGCTGATCAGATCGCCGATCAGGTCGGTCGAGCGCTCGGTTTCCCGTGACAGGCTCTTGACTTCGGCCGCGACCACGGCAAAGCCCTTGCCGGCGGCTCCGGCGCGCGACGCCTCGATCGTGGCGTTGAGCGCCAGAAGGTTGGTCTGCGACGCCACGCTGCGGATCATGCCGACGATGCCGCCGATCTCGGTCGCGACGCCGGCGAGCGTGCGGATCACCTCGGCGGCGTGATGGGTGCTGCCGACCGCCAGGCGCGCGGCATCGGCGGCATCCGCGACCTGAGCCGTGATCCGGTTTATCGAGCCGGTGAGCTGTCCGGTGGCATCGGCGGCTATCCTGACGGTCTCCAGGGCATAACCCGACGTGTCGGCCATCTGCCGGGCGTTGTCTTCCATGCTGCCCGCGGCGGAATGCAGGCCGGCCGTGGCCGTCCGCATCTCGCCGGTCTGGCCGGTCACCGTCTCGATCGCCTTGCGGGTCTGGTTTTCCACCTTGTCCGCCATGCCGCGGATCGCGGCGCGGACCTCGTCGCGGTGCGCCTCTTCCAGCCGCTCCTCCTCGTTCCGCATGGCGCGGACCTTGAGCGCATGGTCGCGGAAGACCTGGACGCTGGCCGCCATGGCGCCGACCTCGTCGCCCCGGTCCAGGCCGGGAACCTCTTCGTCGAGCTGATCGGCGGCGAACCGCGCCATCACGGCGCTCAGCCGGGTCAGCGGGGCCAGCAGCAGGCGCATGGCGATGAACGACGCGCCGGCCACGATCAAGGCGGCGAGTCCGCCAAGCGCCAGACCGCCCCGGACGAGCACGTCGAGCATGCTGACGAAGCCGGATTTCGGCGCTCCGACATAGATGGCGCCGATGGCACTGCCGTCGGGTCCGAGGATCGGATCATAGGCCACCAGATGGGCCTGTCCCTGGAGATCCATTTCTCCGCGATAGGGCTTGCCCTGCTTCAGCACGGTCTCGACCACGGGACCGGAAGGCAGGCGCGAACCGATCGTCCGCCTGCCGTCGGAGGTCTTGACCGAGCTGGCGACCCGCAGCCCGCCGCTGAAGACGGTGGCGCCGGCCCCGGTCAGGTCGGTGATGCGGTCGACCAGATCAGTGTCGCCGTCCAGATCGGTGTTGCCGGCTTTCAGCTTGTCGCCGTCCCTGCGGAGGGGACCGGGGGCGCGAAGCACTTCCCAGGCGACGCGCATGTTGCTTTCCTGGCGCTCGACCCCAAGCCGCTCCGCCTCGCTCTTCAGCAGGGTGCGCATCGCGAAGAGGTTGACCATGCCGATCATGCCGATCGCCAGCACGCAAAGAAGGGCTATCTTGGTGGATATCGACAAGCGGTTGATCAGGGACACGATAGCACACTTCGAACGCCGGACATGCTTCGAAGGTACCATCATGGCGGGACGGTGTCAGTGATACCTTTCGACGCTTCGGATGCTATCTTACTTCCATATGCGGCGAATGTTGTCATCGTGGGGCATGATATGCAAAGGAAACGGCGCGGGCCTTGAAGAATGCCCGCGCCGGTAATCCCGCCCGTGTCTTATTGCCTCACCCGGACAAGGTGCCGGATCAGACTTCCTGTCGCTCCAGATCGTCGATGAAGCCGCGAATCACGCCCAGGCCCTTGTCCCAGAAGGCGGGGTCGGAGGCATCCAGACCGAACGGCGCCAGAAGCTCGCGGTGGCGCAACGTTCCCCCCGCCGACAGCATCTTCAGATACCGCTCGGCGAAGCCGCCGGCCGCGTCCTGATAGACCGCGTACAGCGAGTTGACCAGACAGTCGCCGAAAGCGTAGGCGTAGACGTAGAAGGGCGAGTGGATGAAGTGCGGGATATAGGCCCAGTAATTCCGGTAACCCTCGTCGAAGCGGATCGCGGGGCCCAGGCTTTCCGTCTGCACGGCGAACCAGATTTCACCGATCCGCTCCGCCGTCAGTTCGCCCTCGCGCCGTTCGGTATGAAGACGCTGCTCGAAGTCGAAGAAGGCGATCTGGCGGACGACGGTGTTCAGCATGTCCTCCACCTTGGCAGCCAGCATGATCTTCCGCCGCCCAGGATCGGTCTCGCTGTCCAGCAGGGAGCGGAACGTCAGCATCTCGCCGAAGACGGAGGCGGTTTCCGCCAGCGTCAGCGGCGT
>NZ_JCACHA010000802.1:0-9302 GCF_059503625.1 Skermanella sp. | reverse complement strand
TCATGCTGCGAAGGCTATGCCGAAGAACAATATGATCCCGGACGGACACTCAGGCCACCAAGCCCTGTCCAAAAATAACGGTGTCTGTATTAGCCATGCTCAGGACTTGCCACCGCGAGGGAATAGGCATGAACGAAAGCGTTACATGCTTGGAGCGCCCATGATGTCGGATCTACCCGCACACCATCACGCCGATCAGCAGCAGCTGCGGCTTATTTTGGCAGCGCTGCAGGACGGGGTCATTCTTATCGAGCCCGATCAGCGTATTTCGTGGGCCAACAAAGCCGCCCTGAAAATGCACGGCGTGCATAAGATCGAGGATCTTGGTGCCAGCGTCGCGGAGTATCGCGAGCGGTTCGAGTTGCGCTACCGCAACCGGCACCACCTGCCGCAGGGTCACTATCCCATGGAACGGGTGCTGGCGGGCGAGGCCTTCGACGAGGTGGTGGTCGAGGTGGCCCCAGCTGGGCAAAATGAAGCGCAGTGGACACACCGCATCCGCAGCTTGGTGCTCAACGATGCCGCTGGTGTTCCGGACTGCCTCGTGTTGATCCTGAATGACGAAAGTGAACGTTTCGACGCTGAGGAACGCTTCGAGACGACCTTTGCTGCCAACCCAGCACCCGCGGTGATACTGCGGCTGTCGGACCACCGCCACGTCAAAGTCAATCGTGGCTTTTTGGAAATGACAGGTTACTCGGAGGAGCAGGTGCTCGGGAGCTCGGTCTACGAGATCGACGTGCTGGAAGGTGCTGCCCGCCGGGAGCTTGCCATCGAGCGCCTGCAAAGCGGGCGCACCATCCCACAGATGGAGGCGGTGCTGCAGTTATCCAAAGGTGGTGAAAAGCGGGTTATCGTTGCCGGGCAACCGATTGAGTTCGCCGATACGGCCTGCATTCTGTTCACCTTCGTCGACCTTGAGCATCATAAGCTGACCGAAGCTGCCTTGCAGCAGACTAAAGCCAGCTTCGCTACGGCGCTCCGTCTGACACCCGTACCGACGTTGGTCGTCGCGCGTGCCGGCTGTCGTGTCATGACGGCCAACGATGCCTTCACCCAAGTATGCGGCTACGCCGAGATGGAGTTGATCGGCAGGGGTACCGACGAGATCGGGTTGTGGGTCGATAAATCGGCGGGGAAGGAGCTGGAGCAGCAGCTTCACCGCGATGCTTCGGTGCGCAACCTAAAGATGAAGGTGCGGACCAAGGAGGGCGGCGTACTTGACGGCCTCGTATCGGCCGAGGCAGTGACCATCGGAAATCACTCATGTGTTCTGATAGTAGTACAGGACGTTTCTGAACGCCGCCGCACGGAGTCTGACATCGTCGCAGCGATCGAAGCCGTGATGCAGGACACCTCCTGGTTCAGCCAGGTCGTACTGGAGAAGCTGGCCAAGCTACGACGGTTCGACGCACCCCCTGGTACCACGACGGGGCTTGGTGATCTGCCGCAGCGAGCGCGGGAAGTGCTGACGCTGGTGTGCCGCGGCATGGCAGACCCCTCCATCGCCCGCAAGCTCGGGATCGCCCCTAATACCGTGCGCAACCATGTCGCCGGGCTTTACCGTCGCACCGGGGTGAATAGCCGCACGGCCCTGGTGATTTGGGCCCGAGAGCGCGGCTTTGACGGAGGTCCCCCGCGCAAGACGGCGAAACCAACCGACACGTCAGCTTAGAAGCAGCAGACCGTTTCAACTCAGCCAAATTTCCCGGGCGATGGGGCGGCTCGGTCACTGGGTAATAGTGCTCTACGCCCGTCGACCTAGTACGGACACACCACTCGGTCATGCCGATTACCGGACTGCTTGCCGAACTTCGGGTAACGGCCGCGGTTATGCCGGCAGGGCTTTGGATAACCGATCTCGGTTCCAGCTACGAGCCCGTGACGGGAAGCGAGATGGACAGCGATCGCATTGCGGGCGCAGCCAAGCAGGTAAAGGGCTCCATCAAGGAAGCCATCGGGAAGCTGACCGGCAATACCAAAATCCAGACCGAAGGCGCTGCGCAGAAGGTCGAGGGCAAAGTGCAGAATACCGCCGGCGGTGCCAAAGACGTCGTGCGGGATGCAGCAGACAAATAGTTCCTAAAGACCAACTCAAGAAGAGCAATAACGGTTCGGTTCTTGTCAGACCGACCGCACCCATGCGCTTTGCCGAGGCGCATGACGCCTTGCTGAGCACTGGCGAGGCCCCGTTCCCCCTTTAGATTGTAGGACCTTCGTATATGCAAACTCGAAACACAATGGGTGCCCATGACAACGCGACCGCCGCCATGGTCCTGCCAGAAGGCGCACCATCGCTGCCCTCGCGCATTTCGTGGGGCGCGATCATCGCCGGCGCCATCGTGGCGCTGACCATTGGCCTGATGCTGAACGCCCTGGGCGCCGGCATTGGCGCCACAACGATTGATGCCACGGCGCGCGGAACACCGTCGGCTTCGTCCTTCGGCATCGGTGCGGCCATCTGGTTGCTGCTGTCGAACCTGATCGGCCTCGCGGCTGGCGGGTACGTTGCCGCGCGCCTGTCCGGCACGGCCGACAACACCGATGGCACCCTTCACGGCTTGGCCGTATGGGGCACCACCTTCCTGATCTCCGCGGTGTTGCTGGGCAACCTCGTTTCCGGCATTGCCTCCACCGCCACCTCTGGAGTCTCCAGCCTGCTGGGCAGCGTGGCGTCGGGTGCTGGCTCTGCAGCGTCGGCAGTGGGTCAACAGGCCGCTGACCGGACGAGCACCGGGACGCTGCAGTCGATGGCTCAGAGCGTCACCGACCGCGTGCAGAGTGCGCTGAGCGGGACTGGTGGCAATCCAGCAGCGATGACGTCCGATCAGCGCAAGGCTGAGATGGGACAGCTTACCACCAAGCGGGTAACGGACGGGCAGTTGTCGCAAGCGGACCGCGAGCGGCTGAACCAGCTCGTGGCATCCGAGTACAACATTAGCCCGCAAGATGCCCAGGCGCGCGTTACTCAGGCCGAGCAACAGGCCACCCAGGCTGCGCGCCAAGCTGAGGAAACCGCCCGCCGCGCCGCCGATGCGGCTGCTTCCGGTACGTCGATCACCGGTTTCTCAATCTTCGGCATCATGCTGCTCGGCGCTATCGCCGCGGTGCTCGGCGCCCGCCGCGGTACCCGCGACTTGCTCGCCTTCCGAAGCGCCCAGCGTGTTGCCTAATTCCTTGACACGAATGAACACGTAAACCAACTGCCTCAGGAGAGACCACCATGTCGCGAACCATCACCGCCATGTTTGACGATCGTGCCCATGCGGATGCCGCCGTTCAGCATCTCACGCAGCAGCTGAACATCGCTAGCGCCGATATTCAGATGCATGCGGCGGACGCGACTTCGACGAGTGGCGGAACTGCCGCCGCGTCCAGCGATACCGGGTTCTGGGCATCGCTCAAGGAGATGTTTGTCCCCGACGAGGAGCGTACGACCTACGCGGAAGGCGTGCGCCGCGGTTCCATCGTGGTGTCAGCAAGGGTCGAGGACAGCAAGCTCGAGCAAGCCATGGATGTTCTGGAAAGCCATGGCGCGGTAGACCTCGACACCCGCGAAGCCGAGTGGCGGCAGGAAGGCTGGACGGGCACCCAGGCTGCTGCGTCCAGCACCGAGATAGCCAGCGTACCGGCCGCAACCGGGGTCGGTGTCGCCGCCACAGGCATGGCCGCGGGTTCCACCACGCCCGCTGCCGCTTCGACGACGACAGCAGGGGCCACCACAATCGTCCGCGTCGGTGGTGAAGAGGTGATCCCGGTTGTCGAGGAAAGCCTGCGGGTGGGTAAGCGCGATGTGGAGCGCGGGCGGGTTCGGGTGCGCTCCTACGTGGTCGAGACGCCGGTGAGCGAGCAGGTGATGCTGCACCAGGAGCGTGTCGACGTGGAGCGCCGCGCGATCGATCGCCCGGTGACTGGCGCCGACGCCGTGTTCCAGGACCGCACGATCGAGGCCACTGAGACGGCCGAGGAGGCAGTGATTGCCAAGGAAACCCGCGTCACCGGCGAGGTTGTCATCCGCAAGGAAGCCACCGAGCGGACTGAGACGGTGCAGGATACCGTTCGCCGGACCGAGGTCGACATCGACGACACCACCACAAACGCGGCTCGCGTGACGACCGGTGCCGGCACCGCCGGTGCCGCTCCTGATGACGCGCCGGGTAACCCGCCTGGTACGACGGCGAGCCGTGCGGTCGACAAGACGCTGGGCACCAACGTCAGCGGTGCTAACCCCGCCAAGCGCTGACGAGAACGCTGGATGGGATGGAGGCGGAGCGATCTGCTTCCATCCCGCTCAGCGATTATCGAGGTCACCACCCTGCATGGGCGGCGAGCGCGAGTCCGCCACCTGAAAGCTACCCCCCCTTTCACGCCTTTCCTCTGCGGAGAAATATTCCGATGTCCATCATTGCTTGGCTTATCCTGGGCCTGGTCGCCGGCTTCATCGCCAGCAAGCTGTACGCCGGTAGCGGCCAAGGGGTCGTCATCGACATCGTGCTTGGTATCGTCGGTGCCGTCGTCGGCGGCTTCCTGTTCAACATGCTCGGCGGAGCCGGCGTCACCGGCTTCAACCTGTACAGCATGTTCGTTGCCGTGATCGGCGCGGTTGTAGTGCTTTGGATCTACCATGCCGTCACCGGCAGGCGGAACGCCTCGAGCTTGTAGGCAAAATAGCTTTTCTAAAAGGCTGTTGGTCATGGTGGACAAGCAGGTGAACAAGAGACCGGTGCCAAGGGGCCAGCCAGCACCGGTTCAAGCGCTGATCAGCCCAGCCGGTATGTTTGGTTTATCCTGGCCTGTGCTGGGAGCCGCGGGCGCACTGCTGGTCCTGCTGGTCCTCGGATGGTCTATCGCCGTGTCCCGTGGCAGCCGGCTGGAGGCTGCCGAGCAGGCTGGCCAAACCCGTGCAATGCGCGTGGCAGAGCTGGAGGGCAGCTTAGCGCAGGAGCGACAAGCGGCGGGTGATCTTGCCACCTTGGCGCAACGAATCAACGCGGCGGAGGGGCGAAGCCGCGAGCTCTCGGCTGACACAGCGCAGATGGAGACGCGCCTTGCGGAACTCGGCCGGCAGAGTGCGGCCGGGGAGGCACGGATCGCCGAACTCAAAGCAGCCGCCGATGCAGCAGAGACGCGAGCCATGGAGTTGCGGCAGGCCGGCCAGGCGGCTGCGGCTGCCCTGGCCGGAACCCGCACCGAGGCTGCCGCGGCCGAGGCCGCGCTGGCCGAGCGCCGAGGTGAAGTCGGGCGGTTGACTGCTCAGCGCGACGCCGCTGCCACTGCCCTGCGGGTGGCCGAGGGTCGCATGACGGATCTTTCCGCCCAGGCTGAAGCGACGCAAGGGCGCGTGGCGGCCTTGATCGCTGAGGCCGGCCGGGCCCAGGAGACCTTGACGACCCGGGAGGCAGCAGTTGCGGGTGCGGGAAGCCGGGCCCAAGCCTTGCGCGAAGAGATCGCAGCCACCGAGGCCGACCTTGCTACACGGCAGGGGACACTGGCCGGGGTGGAGGCACGCGCCGTCGAAGCGGGTCGTGGAGCTGATGCTGCAGCCGAGCGGGTCCGGACTGGCGAAGCCCGCATGGCCGAATTGCTCAATGCGGCGACCGCTGCAGAGGGTCGTCTGGCCGAGTTGCGCAACGCAACTGAAGCCACTGCGGTGATCCTGACGGAGCGCCAAGCGGCGGTCGAAGCGGCAGAGGCCGAGCGCACCCGTTTGGCGGCAGCCGTGGAGGCCAGCGGCGTCGCGCTTGCCGCGGCCGAGACACGCCTCACTGAGGTGAACGCGGCAGTCGGGACGGCGGAGCAGCGCGTCGCCGCGCTGCGCGCACAGGGCAGCGAAGCCGAGGCTGCGCTCGCCGGCAAGCAGCAGGCGGTGGCGGAAACCGAGCAACGGCTAGCTGCGCTACGTGATGAGGTGGGCGTAGCCGAGAGGACGTTGACCGACCGGCGCACCGAGGCCGAGACTGCTGCGCAGCGCGCGGCAGCGGCGGATCGAGGTGCGGCCGAGACGGCCGCGCGGGTCCAATCGCTGGAAGGCCGGGCGACGTCGCTGGAAACGGACCTCAATGCGGGAACTTCGACGCTTGAACGGTCGCGAGCAGAGGCAGCGGAACTGGAGCGCCAGGTCGCTCAACGACGCCAGGAGCTGTTGGCCCTTGAGGCAGCAGCGCAGGAGGTGAGCGCCATGCCGCGGACGCCGGTGACGCCCGTCCCGTAGGGGCTTTCTCCTCTGCGGCCGGTGTGGATCCTACTCGAATTGGAACCCCAACAGGTGCAAGGTGCTGGCCCGCATCGCCTGGGCCTTGCTGGCCCGGGGAGGGACCTACACCACAGCCGCAACCGCCTAGGTGGTCGCGTCCGAGCTCGCTGGGCGCCGCGCCCGGCGGGGGCCAAGGTGCTGAAGCGACGATGACAGCGAGAGACCGGTGAGCCGGTGGCGAGAGAGGCCGTTTATCGCAGTGCGCCCCCAAGCGCGTTCACCTGATTGCCCCTCGTCCCGCGCAGCTCATCAGGGCCCGCGGCCAGACTGGCCGCATCAGAGGCCGGACACATGACCGCGCCCGTGCTCTCGGTGCCAGCGTCGCTGATTCGCCTTGACCCGCAGGGGGCATCCACACATGCGATAAAGCAACCCTTATCGCAAGTGACCTAGGGCTTGCCTTATTACATAAAATCAGCAAGTTAACCCGGCTCGGTGTGTCAGTTCCGTCGGTCCTCATTGCGCGCCATCCGCAGGACGGTCACTTACTTAGCGATGTCGGGATAAGGCGTAGCGCCCTATTCCGGCGTGATCCCTGCCTTGCGCATCAGCCCCTCGTTCAGCGCCAGGTCACGCTGGATGCGGGCACGCATCGCCTCCCGGCCCAAGGGCAGCGGTAGCAGGCCGAACTCCTCGGCAAGACGCTGTGCCGCTGGGCGGCCGATGGCGCCGCGCAGCGCCTGCTCCAGTGCCATGGAAAGCGGCGCCGGCAGGTTGGCGGGCCCGGCCAGGCCCCACCAGGCGCTGACGAGGAACTCCGGCAACCCGAGTTCACCCATTGTCGGTACCTGCGGCACTGCCGTCAGCCGCTCCCCATGCGGCGCGCCGAGGGCGCGCAGACGCCCCTCCAGCACATGCGCGCGCGCCGGGGCGAAGGTGGTGAACATCATGTCCACCCGGCCCGCCAGGATCTCGATCAGTGCTGGCGCCGGGCCACCGAAAGGCACATGCAGCATCTCGGTCCCGGTCCGCTCGTTCATCTCAAGCATTAGAAGATAGGCGGTCGAGCCGACGCCCCAGGTGCCGTAGGAGAGCTTCCCCGGCTCGCGCTTTGCCGCTTCGATCACCTGCTCGAAGCTACTCCAGCGAGGTTGCGCCACCAGCAGGTAGGCAGAGGCATACAGCAAGCTGACATGGGTGAAATCCGCCAGCGGGTCGTAGCCCAGGTTCCGGTAGGCGAAGGGTGCCAGGGCAAAGCCGGAGTTGCTGCCGACCAACAGCGTCGTCCCATCGGAGCGCGCCCGCGCGATATAGCGGACGCCTACCGTCGTAGTGGCGCCTGGCTTGTGCTCCATGACGAAATTGCCGCCGAAGCTCTCGCCAAAGCCCTCCTGCAGGATGCGGGCGACAACATCGGTACCGCCTCCCGGAGTAAAGGGGATCACCAAGCTGACGCTGCGGCCGTTTGGCCAGCCATCCGGACTCTTGCCCTGCGCCTTGGCAACGGAGGGCGCGGCAAGGGCGGCCGCCGCGCTGAGGAGCCTTCGGCGAGAGCCGTCGAGGCGGGTCATCGCGGCAGTGCCTCACGACGCGGTATGGAGACCGCACGAAGCAGGACAGTCCTCATTCGGACACCCCTACCGTGGCCTGGAGGATCTTCTCCGCCTCTCGGGCCAACTCCGCCGCCTGCTCGGCCTTCGAGCTGTCCCGGACCATGCGACGGTGTGGCGGTTCGCTCGCCATCACGTCAGCCCCGATCTGCTGGATGCGGCCCTGTGAACCGCCCCGGATTTCTAGGAGGCAAGGGAGTTTGAGTCAGGCTGCCAGCGCAACCTCCTGCTGGCTGGCATAGTAGCGCGCCTCGGCTTACGCGGGTGGGATGTTGCCGATAGGCTCGAGGAGGCGTCGGTTGTTGAACCAGTCCACCCAGTCGAGGGTGGCGAACTCGACGGCTTCGAGCGACCGCCAGGGCCCGAGCCGCCGGATCATCTCGGTCTTGAACAGGCCGATGATGCTCTCGGCCAGCGCGTTGTCGTAACTGTCGCCGACGCTGCCGACGGAGGGCTCGATGCCTGCGATCTCCAGACGCTCGGTGTACCGAATGCTGAGATATTGCCCCCCGCGGTCGCTGTGATGCACGAGGCCACCGCCCTTTAGCGGACGGCGGTCGTGCAACGCCTGTTCCAGGGCATCGAGGACGAAGCTCGCATGGGCGGTACGCGATACCCGCCAGCCGACGATGCATCGGGCGAAGGTGTCGATGACGAAGGCCACATAGACGAAGCCCTGCCAAGTGGCGACATAGGTGAAATCGGACACCCAGAGTTGGTTCGGCCGTGGCGCCTGGAACTGCCGGTTTACCTTGTCGGCCGGGCACGGCGTCGCCTTGTCCGGCGCTGTCGTACGGGTCGACCTGCCGCGGACTACGCCCTGCAGGCCCATCTGGCGCATCAGCCCGGCCACCGTGCAGCGGGCTGCCGGGATGCCCTCGCGGCGAGCTGGCGCCAAACCTTGCGTACGCCATAGACGCCGAAGTTCGCCTCATGGACCCGTCTGATCTCGGCGCAGAGGTCAGCATCGCGCCGACTGCGGGCCGAGCCCTTGGCCGGGTCCACCCGGACGGCAGCATGGGCGTGGTAGGTCGACGGGGCAATCCGCAGCACCTTGCAGATCGACTCGACCCCGTAGGCTGCCCGGTGATCGTCGATGAAGGCGATCATGGCTTTGACCGGCGGCCGAGCTCCGCCATCGCAAAATAGGCCGACGCCTTCTTCAGGATCTCTTTGGCCTGCCGCAGCTCGCGGACTTCGCGTTCCAGCGCCTTGATGCGTTCACGCTCCTCGGTCGTCGCTCCAGGCCGTTGCCCCTGGTCCAGCTCGGCCTGCCGCACCCACTTCCGCAGCGTCTCGGCCGTGCAGCCAATCTTGCCTGCAATCGAGCCGATCGCAGCCCACTACGACGCATGGTCGCCCCCGTGGTCCAGCACCATCCGTACCGCTCGCTGCCGCACTTCAGGCGAAAACCGGTTCGACGTCTTCTTCGTCATGGCTCCAACCTCTCAGTGTCCATCCGGGAACAGCTTGAGGCATCTGAATCGGTTGTGACTGGC
>NZ_JCACHA010000801.1:0-9308 GCF_059503625.1 Skermanella sp. | reverse complement strand
CGCCCGGTCAAGCGGATCGCCGACGTGCAGCGGCTGCGCGCGGCCCAGTTCCCCGAGGACAGCGGCCCGATGGCCCATCCGATCCGGCCCGACAGCTATATCGAGATCAACAACTTCTACACGACCACGGTCTACGAGAAGGGTGCGGAGGTCGTCCGCATGATCCATACCCTGCTCGGCGCCGAAGGCTACCGCAAGGGGATCGACCTCTACTTCGAGCGTCACGACGGGCAGGCGGTCACCTGCGACGACTTCGTGGCCGCGATGGAGGACGCGACCGGCAAGGACCTGAGCCAGTTCCGCCGCTGGTACTCGCAGGCAGGCACGCCGGAACTGGACATAAGCGGCGAGTATGACGGGCATGGCAGGACCTACCGGCTGACGGTGCGCCAGTCCTGTCCGCCGTCGCCCGGCCAGCCGGTCAAGCAGCCCTACCACATCCCGCTGGCGCTCGGCCTGCTCGACCCCCGGGGCGCCGACATCCCGCTTCGCCTGACGACGGAGGATGCGCCGAAGGGAACTTCCCGCGTGCTGGACCTGACGGAGGCGGAGCAGGTGTTCGAGTTCGCCGACGTGCCGGCCCCGCCGGTGCCGTCGCTGCTGCGCGGCTTCTCGGCTCCGGTCAAGCTGCGCATGTCCTACACGGACGACGACCTGACTTTCCTGATGGCCAAAGACAGCGACGCCTTCAACCGCTGGGAGGCGGGCCAGACGCTGGGGACGCGGCTGCTGCTCGGCCTTGTCGAGGACAGGGCGGCGGGACGGCCGCTCGAGCTGTCCCGGGGGTTCCTGGACGCGCTGGACAAGATCCTGAACGATCCGGCGCTGGACCACGCCTTCGCGGCGCAGGCGCTGACCCTGCCGTCCGAAGGATATCTGGGCCAGCAGATGCCGGTGATCGACGTGGACGGCATCCACGAGGTGCGCGGCTTCGCCCGGAAGGCTATCGCTGCGCATCTTCGCGACGATCTGCTGAGCACCTACCGCGCCCTGGGCGGCAACGAGCCCTTCGCGATCGACGCCGCCGCGATCGGCCGGCGCAGCCTGAAGAACCTGGCGCTCGGCTACCTGATGAGCCTGGAGGATGGCGAGGCGGTCGAGCTTTGCGTCGGCCAGTTCCACAACGCCCACGCCATGACCGACGTGATCGCGGCGCTGGGGCTGCTGAACGACACCCATCTGCCGCAGCGCAACGAAGCGCTCGCCCGCTTCTACGAGACCTGGAAGAACGAGCCGCTGGTGGTCGACAAGTGGTTCTCCATCCAGGCGATGTCGGAACGGCCCGAAACCCTGGCCGAGGTGCGGTCGCTGCTGAACCATCCCGCGTTCGAGATACGGAACCCGAACAAGGTCTACGCCCTGATCGGCGGGTTTGCCGGCGGCAATGCCGTCCGGTTCCACGATGGCAGCGGCGCCGGGTACGAATTCCTGGCCGATCAGGTATTGACCCTCAACGGGCTGAACCCGCAGGTCGCGTCCCGCATGGTCAAGCTGTTCGCCCGCTGGAGGAAATACGACGACCGCCGCCAGGCTTTGATGCGCGCCCAGTTGGAAAGGATCGCCGGAGCCCCAAATCTGTCTCCCGACGTGTTCGAGATCGCGTCGAAGAGTCTTCAGGCGGCCTGACGGCCGTACTGGAACGGGCGACGGAGGCGACAGGGGTCTGGTGGCCCTCCCGGTCTTCAAAACCGGAGACACGCCAACAGCGTGTGGTGGGTTCGATTCCCATCCGCCTCCGCCAGTCGCCCCTTCACCAGTTGTTCCTCCGCCAGTCGCCCTGCCAGATGGCCGGTAAGTTTAACCTATGTGACAAAAACCGGTCGAAGGGGGTAGTATACCTCCTAAGATTGAACGTTTCCGGATGATGTTCGTTAGGGTATGAACCCAACCGCCTTTCGGGCTCTCTCGGAAATGAATCGTGCTTTGAGGAAAACAGATCTTTCGGCCCTGCAAGCGCCGCCGGATGCTCCCGGCGGAAAGCTCGTCTGGGTGCCATGCGCTTCCAGTCCCGTCGCCTTGGTCGAAATCCACGAAGGCTGGGCGCTGGTCGAGGACGCCGCCGGGCAGATGCACGCGGTTCCGGCCGATCAGGTGGACTGCGCCGATACGCTTTGACGCTGCCCCGTCTACCGGGTCAGGCGGGTCAGGCGCTCTTGCCTTCCATCGCTTCCACGTCTTGATAGGACCGAAGGACGGCCTGCCGCTGGGCAAGGGCGGTGGCGTGCCGCCACGCGAAGATGGCGGCTTCGGTCCGGTTGCGGCATTGCAGCCGGGCGAGCAGCTGCCGAACCAGCAGTTTGGTGGTCGGCAGCGTTGCGTTCCGGGCGTTGGCGATCTCCTCGTCGGTCATGCCGTTCGCCAGCAGCGGCAGCAGCGACAGGTGTGCTTCGGTCAGCGTGTCGAGCAGGGTCAGCCGGTGCTGGTCCGCCGCCATCACCGAGATCATCGCGGGCGCCACCATGGCGTAGCCGGATGCCGCCAGATCCAGCTTGGCCTTCAGGTCGTCGGCCGATCCGCTCCAGACCAGCCAGCCGTCGAGCAGGGTCACGAATTCCCGCACCCGGCCGAGCTGGGTCGGCATGAAGACGCCGAGCGTGTGGATGCCGCGCATCAGCCCGACATTGCCGGTCGAGATGATGTCCTGCAGCCGGTCGAGCGAACGGACGCTGAGAAGCAGCGTTTCCGAACTCCAGCGCAGGGATTCCAGCTCATTCAGGCCATCGATCGGCCGGACCTTGAATCCCATGATCTCGGTCAGGGCGGGCTGGACTTGCGGCATGGCGCTCAGGCAGCGCTTGAAGGCGACGAAACTCTTGCCGGTCTTACCCTCCGGATTGTGGCGGAGTCCGGGCGTGGCGGCGCCACGGGCCGCAGGGGGCGGAATAGGCACTCTGCTGTCCTTTATGATTTGCTGAAGACTGGCCGGCGTGAACCGGAGAAAGATGCGTCGGCCAGGACTGCTGCTGAAGCGATCCGATATATCCTTTGATCGGGTGAACAACATCGACCATCCGATCGCTCAGCATATTTATCAGTTTCAATCCGAAAGTGTGGAGAACACTCGGAGAATTTTCCTCATTTTTTATATTACTCCGCGCGCCTGAAGCTGTAGCTATGGATTCTCCCGGAAGGGTTAGTCTTCAACCGTTTAGTCTTGCGGCAGCGCGTCAGCGCACCAGTACGGGATGCAACCCTTGGCTTAAATGCTCGGCCCCGCTCAGGCTGCCATCGGGACGGACGACCAGATGGAGGTCCAGTCCGGGCGGGACATGCCCGTCTGGCCGGGTGACGGCGCCGAGCAAGAGGTCGTCAGACGCCAGACCGGATACCTCCGCCAGTCCGACCGGCTCCGCACCCGGATCGTGCCACAGCACGGCTCGGACCGGCCTGGTGCGGACCAGATGCGCGACGAAGCCGCCGTGAAGACCGGAGGGGAGAAGGTTGCTCAAGGTGTAGTCGGCGACAGCGCTTCCCTCCCTGCTTCCGTCGTTGCCGCCGGCAGGGGCATTTCCGGCCTGGACCACGCACAGGGCCGGATCGTTGCGCAGCAGTTTCACCAGACGTCCCACCGTATCGGCGTCTTCGGCACCGGAGAGCACCAGAACGACCATCGGCAGCATGTGGCCGTACTGGTCTGGATCGTCCAGGTTTGCGAAGGGGTTGCGGACGGGGCGGTCGCGGTAGCCTCGCCGGACCGCGCGCCGCGAGTCGCCATCCTCGAACACGGCGGGATTGCGCCGGTAGATATCGTCGAACAATTCGGCGTGGCGCTTCCGCGCCCGGTTCATGAAGGACGCTTCGTGGCGGCGGTAGTTGACCAGCATCTCCGGGATGACCTCGCCCCGGTATCCGCGCGCGCCCAGCCTCAGCCAGAACTCCCAGTCCTCGTAGCCCTCGCGCATCGCGGCGCAGAAGCCGCCCCCTTCAAGCCCGGCCTCGCGCCGGAAGACGGCGGAGATGCTGACATGGTTGTAGTATCGCATGCGGTCCAGGTCGAGTGACTCCGACTTCCAGACCCGTTCCTCGGCGCCGGTCACCCGCAGCCAGGAATAGGCCAGGGACACTCCGGCGTTGCCTTCCATCAGCAGGACGCACTTCTCCAGATATGTCGGCTCCATCGTGTCGTCGGCGTCGAGACAGCAGATATACAGCCCCCGCGCGGCTCGTATTCCGGTATTGCGGGCTGCGGGCGCACCCTGGTTCTCCTGCCGGATGACGGTCAGGCCGGGTTCCTGGTCCGGACCTTCCAGGGCATCGAGCACGTCAGGCGTCACGTCATCGGTCGATCCGTCGTCGACGACGATGATCTCCACGTCCCGCAGGGTCTGCGCCCGGACGCTGGCGACGGCGTCATTGAGAAACCGGCCGTAATTGTAGCAGGGGATGACCACCGACACCAAGGGCTGGCCCTGGTCGCGGCGTACCGGCGGTGTTTCCAGCCACTCGACCGGAGCGTCGAGGGGTGCTCGCGGCGGGAACAGCGTCGCGCGAACCGTCTCCTTGATCCCCTTGGGGATCATCAGGACAAGCTGCTGAAGCAGCAGCAGGCGGGTGATGGCGAAGCTCATGCCGTTGCCCTTCACCTGGCGGCCCCTGCATAGGTTTCGCCGTGTGCCTCATCTTCGATCAGGGTGCGGTAGAGACCGGCGACGCGGTCGCTGATGACGTCCAGCGAATAATGCCGCTCCACCAGATCGCGGGCGCCGGCGCCGAGGCACTGGCGCAGTTCCTCCGACGCGACCAGCTTCTCCAGCGCGTCCGCCAGAGCCTGGACGTCGCCCAGCGGCACCAGAAGGCCGGTTTCACCGTCGATCACCACTTCTCGGCAGCCTGGAACGTCGGTTGCGACCATCGGCCTGCCGCAGGCCGCCGCCTCCAGCAGGCTGACCGGCAGCCCTTCGCGGCGGGACGGCAGCACGGCGATATGGGCCAGCGCCCAGACCCGCTCCGCTATCCGCTCGACATGGCCCAGCCAGCGGATGCCCGGCTCCCTGTCCCAGGCCCTGAGCTGTTCTTCCGGTATGGCCGTCGGGTTGCGGCCGTCCTGCTTGCCGACCAGCAGAAGCTCGGTATCGGGGAAGCGGGCGCGGACCTTGCGAAACGCTTCGACCAGCCCGGCCAGCCCCTTGTCCTCGATCATCCGGGTCGTGATCGCGATCGTGACCGGACCGTCCTTGGGGAACGGAAGGACCGGATAGCGGGCGAGGTCGAGGCCGGTGCCGCCGACGACATGGGTATGTTCGGGCGTGTTGAGCTTCCAGCGCATCAGCACGTCCCGGTCCGTCCTGTTCATCGTCACCAGATGGACCTCGTGGCCGGAGAAGGCGGCGCGCATGCCCAGCATGACCAGGGGCCGCAGCAGCCGCGCTTTCAGGTGACTGGACGAGAACAGGTAGCCGAGACCGGCGAAGTGATTGAGGATGCGGATGCCGCCGACGAACCGGGCGGCCAGCGTGCCGATCAGGATCGGCTTCATCCCGACGCAGTGGATCAGCGCCGGCCGCTCCCGCTTCAGCAGTTTTATCAAGTCGGAGGCGATCCGGGCGTCGTTGAGGACGTTGAGGCCGGAGCGGTCGAGCAGCAAGGGAACGACCTTGAAGCCCGCAAGCTCGATCCGTTCGCGGTCGGAACCGACATTGCAGATGATCGTGATCTCGTGGCCGCGCTCTTTCAGCCGGAGTGCGAGGTTCAGCCAGTGCAGGCAGAACCACCAGTCCTCGGACACGAAGAAGACGACCTTGACGGCAGCCTGGGCCGGCCGTTCCGTCAGCGCGCGGTATGTGGGGGCGGTGCCGGGCCTGGGAACAGTCGTCACATCCATCTTCTGCTCCGGTTACGCCCGCCGATTATCGTGGATTGCCGTAAGTACTGGTTAACTAATGATGAACCCGCGCGTTGTCAAAGGTAACCGCAGGCGGCGAGATCCGCCAGCATATGCGCCGGCGGCGGCGCCACCGCGGCGATCGGGGGCTGATCCTGCCTGAGCGGCAACGTTATGGAGCGGGCAAGCAGGTGGAGCGGACCGGCCGGAGGTACGGCTGAATCTCCATAATAGGGATCGTCGACGATCGGAGTTCCGAGCGACGCGCAGTGGATGCGCAACTGGTGCGTCCTGCCGGTCAGCGGCTTCAGCTCCAGCCAGCTCAAGCCGCCGCCGCTGCCGAGCAGCCGGTACAGGGTGACGGCGGGGAGTCCATCGGGATCGGGCCTGATCCGCCAGCCGCCGGTCTCCGGCAGCACCTTCAGCAGGGGCAGGTCGATCCGTCCCTCGGGGGATGGCGGTACGCCGCGCACGACCGCCCAGTAGGTCTTGTCCACCGAGCCGCGCGAGAACAGCCGCCCCAGCTTCATCAGCGCCTTCTGGTGGCGGCCCAGGACAAGGCAGCCGCTGGTGTCGCGGTCCAGCCGGTGGGCAAGGGCAGGCGGCCGCGCCATCTCGAACCACAGGTCCGGCAGGAAATCGCTGAGGCTTCCCTGGCCGCGCGGACCCGGATGGACCAGCAAGCCGGCCGGCTTGTCGAGGATCAGGACGTCATGGTCGAGGTGAAGGACGCGGTCCTTCAAGGCCTCCGCCGTGATTGCGGCGACGGGCGTTTCCGGGCAGATTGACGGCTGTTCGATCACGGACATGCATTCCCATACTATCCGGAACCGACACATGCAATTCGTCACCCCGACGGACTTCACCGCCGACCGCGCCTGGGGAGCGCTCGACATCGCCGAGATCGACGGCGCTACCGTCCGGCTCCATTGGACCGACCAGCCCTATGTCTGGCACGTCAACGACGGACCGGAGGTGTTCGTCGTGCTCGACGGCGCGGTGGACATGAAGTTCGGCGACCGCGCCGCGCCCACGGTCCGGCGCATGACCAAAGGCGACATCTTCCACGCGGCGGAGGGGGAGGCGCACGTGGCTCACCCCGTCGGTGCCGCCCGCATCCTGGTGATCGAGCGGAAGGGGAGCGTGTAGCCGGGGAAGCCTTTCCCCGGCCTATCAGCCTTCAAAAACCTTATATGCTGAAGCTCTCGCCGCAGCCGCAGCGGGCTTTCTCGTTGGGGTTCTTGAAGACGAAGCCGCTTTGCAGCTTGTCGTCCACGAAGTCCATCTCGGTGCCGATCAGGAACATGGTGGCGGCGGGGTCGATCAGGATCTTGACGCCCTTGTCCTCCACGACTTCCTCGAACTTCTTGACCTCGTCCGCGTATTCGACGGTGTAGCTGAGACCGGAGCAGCCACGGGCCTTGACGCCGACGCGCAGGCCGATAGCGGGCTTCTCGGACTTTGCCATGATCTGCTTGACCCGCTCCGCCGCGGCGTCCGTGATCGTCATTGCCTTGGGTAGCGCCATTTCACTCTGTCTCCGACTTCATTCTTCCCGATCGAGATCTTCCCGATCAGAACATGTCCAATGCGACTTTGGCCTCGTCCGACATCATGCCGGGGTGCCAGGACGGTTCCCACACCAGTTCGACCTTGCACGACTTGACCGCGTCGAGGTTTTCGATGACCTGCTGGACCTGCACCGGCATCTCGCCGGCGACCGGACAGGAGGGCGCCGTCAGGGTCATGTCGACCTCGACGTTCCGATCGCTGTCGACATCGACACGATAGACCAGTCCGAGTTCCCAAATGTTTACCGGGATCTCGGGGTCGTAGACCGTGCGGATCGCATCGAGCACCTGCTCCATCAGGACTTCGTTGTCCATGACGGGCGTCTGCTCAAGAACCTGTCCACTCGTATCGTCCGGCATCTCTTCGCCTCCCCCAGCCGCCTGTCCGCTAACCGCCTGTCCGTCCATTTCTAGCCCAGTCCCGTCGTCGTTCATTCCGTGCTGGCCTTGGCGCCGCCCTTGAGGGCCGCATCCATCGTGTGCCACGCCAGCGTCGCGCACTTGACCCGCATGGGGAACTGCCGCACGCCCGCCAGCACCTGGAGCTTCTCCATCGCTTCTTCATCAAGGCCGTCGTGATGGACGTGCTCGTGGTCGTCCTTGGTGCACATCTCATGGAAGCTCTCAACAGGGCCTTGACCTGCTCCTCGCTCCGCCCGACCACCAGTTCGGTCATCATCGACGCCGACGCGGTCGAGATAGCGCAGCCGCGTCCCTCGAAGGCGGCGTCCTCGACGATGCCGTCGCCGTTGACCTTCAGGAAGACCGCGACCTTGTCGCCGCACATCGGGTTGTCGCCCCGAGCTTTCCGGTTGGCGTCTTCCGGATGACGGAAGTTCCGCGGGTTCTTGCCGTGGTCCAGGATGACTTCCTGATAGAGATCACGCAGTTCGTCGAGCATCAGCCGAAAATCTCCTTCACGCGCCGCAGCGCGCTCGCCAGCGCCTCGGCCTCCTCACGGGTGTTGTAGAGGCCGAACGAGGCGCGGGCCGTGGCCGCGACATTGTAAAAATCCATCAGCGGCTGGGCGCAGTGATGCCCGGCCCTGACCGCGACGCCGGCCCGGTCGATGATCGTTCCGACATCGTGAGGATGGGCGCCGTCCAGCGTGAAGGAAAGGATGCTGGCCTTGTGCGGCGATGTGCCGTAGATCCGGACGCCGGGAATCTCCGACAGAAGCTCCGTCGCGTAGGTCAGCACGTCGTGCTCGTGGGCCGCGATCCGGTCGAGCCCCAGTCCCATCAGGTAGTCGAGAGCGGCGCCCAGCCCGATCACTTCGACGATGGCCGGCGTTCCGGCTTCGAAACGATGGGGAATGCCCTTGAAGGTGGTTTCCTCGAACGTGACGCGGGCGATCATATCGCCGCCGCCCTGGTAGGGCGGCATGCCTTCCAGGATTTCGGCCTTGCCGTAGAGCACGCCGACGCCGGTCGGGCCGTACAGCTTATGGCCGGAGAAGACGTAGAAATCGACGTCCAGGTCCTGGACGTCTGTGCCCAGATGGGTGACGCCCTGGCAGCCGTCGAGCAGTACCGGAACGCCCTTTTCATGGGCAAGCCGGACGATGTCCTTGACCGGGTTGATCGTGCCCAGCGCGTTGGACATGTGGCTGATGGCGACCAGCTTGGTCTTGGGACCCAGCAGCTTCTCGTACTCGTCCATCAGCAGGGTGCCGCTCTCGTCGATCGGCACGACCTTCAGGACGATGCCCTTCTCGGTCCGGAGCATCTGCCACGGCACGATATTGGCGTGATGTTCCATCTGCGAAACGATGACCTCGTCGCCTTCCCGCAGGTTGGTGCGGCCCCAGCTTGCCGCCACGAGGTTGATCGCCTCGGTGGCGCTGCGGGTGAAGATGATTTCCCGGTCCTCGCGCGCGTTGATGAAGCGCTGCACGGTCTTGCGGGCCGTCTCGA
>NZ_JCACHA010000800.1:0-9311 GCF_059503625.1 Skermanella sp. | reverse complement strand
GAATGAAGCTCCGTGGAAGACCCGTCGAAGACACCGCTCTCGGCAAGCCTCGACGTCAGTTTTCCGAATTGGTCGGGCGACAGATAGAGCCTCATGCTGGCGGATTGCCCCGCAGCCAGCGTGTCTTCCGGATCGCGCCGCCAGAGCGCATCGGCCGGTATGATCCGCGCTTCCACCACTGCCCCGCCGCCATCCGGTCCGGCCCCACTCCCCGCCCGAGCCTCGGCGCCCTGCACTTCGTAGGTGCGGAGTTGAGCGTTCGCTTTGGAATTGTAGATCAGCCGATAGCGGTCGGGTTCGTCGCTGGAGCATTTTGCCCGGAGATCCTCGCCGTTGACGTAGCTGAACCATGTCAGCTTGCGAGCGTCCTCCTCTCCCGCCGGCCCCAGGGAGGCACAACCGGACAGCAACAAAACCCAGGCAGCGGCTAAACCGATCGGCAACAGGCGCATACCGGAGAATATATCACCGAGCCGCAAACCAGACGAGACGATCTCCCGACAATCTTCCGGAGCGCCGCTCCCTCACCCGTTCGGGATTTATCTCAGGTGGCGGCCGAGATACCCAATTAACGAAAGGGTGGTAGACATTGATTCTCCTCGAAATTACCATCCTGTCGAAAGTCAGCTCTTAAGGGCGCGAGGGGGTTCCGCCATGAAACTATCATCGTACAGGCCGGCATGCGTTCTGGTCCGGTTCATGACCGTAACGCTGATGCTGGCTTTGTGCGCGCTTGGCGGCACCCCGGCATCGGCTCAGTCGAAATATGCGTCGATCGTGATCGATGCCGGCAATGGCGAGGTCCTGTACAGGGCCAACGCCGACGATCCCAAGTATCCGGCATCCCTGACCAAGATGATGACCTTGTACCTAACGTTCGAAGCGCTTCAGAAGAAGCGGGTAAAGCTGGGTCAGTATTTCACGATTTCGCGCAAGGCGGCGTCGCAGCCCCCTACCAAGCTCGACCTGAAGGCCGGACGCAAGATCAGGATCGAGCACGCCATCCTCGGGCTCGTGACCAAGTCGGCCAATGACGCGGCCATGGTGCTGGCCGAAGGCATCGGCGGGTCGGAAACCCGCTTCGTCAGGATGATGAACCAGAAAGCCAAGCGACTCGGCATGATGCGGACCAGCTTCCGCAACCCGTCCGGCCTTCCGGACAGCGATCAGGTGACGACCGCGCGCGATCTGGCGACGCTGGCGAATGCGCTGATCCGCGATTATCCGAAGTTCTATCCCTACTTCAGCCGGGCCAGTTTCACCTATCAGGGCGTTCAGCACCCCAACCATAACCGGCTGATGGAAATCTATCAGGGCATGGACGGCCTGAAGACCGGCTATATCCGGGCTTCGGGCTTCAACCTCGCCGCATCGGCGGTACGGGACGGCCGTCGGCTGATCGCCATCGTCATGGGCGGCGACACGCCGGGCTGGCGCGACGAACACATGGCCGAGCTGATGGACCAGGGCTTCGCAACGCCCCGTACGCCGGCCCCCTTGGTAGCCTCACTTCGGGCGCCGGCCTTGCCGACCCGCAAACCGGAGACCGGGATCGAGGTCGCGAGCATCGAGGAATTGTCCGATGGCGACCAGATAGCGGCCCTGACCGCCAATCTGGCTCCGACCTCAGCCGGCCTGACCAGCAGCGCCGCAGCGGCGGAAGCGCCGAATACCGCCGGCTGGGGCGTTCAGATCGGAGCCTTCGGTGACCCCGATGCGGGCCGGCGGGCACTTGCCGACGTGGCCCGCCGGATGCCGACGCTCCTCGCGTCCGCCTATCCCCAGATGCTCCCGGTCACCACCGGTTCCGGCCGTCTGTTCCGTGCCCGCCTGATGGGCCTCGACGAATCGATGGCACGTACGGTCTGCGGCAGCCTCGCACGGACCGGGGAAGACTGCTTGACCGTAGCGCCCTGAAAAGCCCCGATCACGCCAGTTCGCCGGCCAGCACGGCACCGCGTGAGGCCATGAGGTAGAGGCCTACGCGGTGCGCCTGCCGCTGGGGGTGAGCGGCGGTTTCCGGCAGGCCGAGGTCGCGGGCAACCGCAGGCGGCAAGTCATAGGTTGCGCAGGCAGGCTCGTATACGACGACGTCCTCAAGGCTTGCCGCCATGCCGTGGTTACGGGCCGACAGCAGCGTCAGCACGAAATCCATGACGCAGATATCCGTGCAGATCCCGACGACCAGCACGGACTTCAGGCCGTTGCCGGCGATCCACTCGAGCAGCAGGTTCGAGCCGTCGGGCTTGATGGCGCCGATGAAGCCGTTGATGCAGTCCTTGCGCACCAGAGTGGCGGTCGGCGCAGCGTCAAGCCATTCCAGCTCCGCCACGAGATTTTCCTGTCCGGTGCCGATTTCGCAATGGGGCGGATAGGGAGGCTCCGCCTTGCCTGGAATGTGGGTATCGAGGAAGGCCAGGATCGGCCAGTCCGCAGCCTCGAAGCGCCGGGCCAGCGCCACGGTTTCCGCGATCATGCGGCTGACCTGCTCATTCGGTGACGCAGGAGCCAAGGGGCCGGCGCCGACGGTGCAGAACCCGTTGACCTCGTCCACGATGACGAGGCCTGTCGGCTTGGCGGCCGGGTCGAACCGGCCTAGATCGATCGGAAAAGTCTGCTCGACGACATCAAGAGTGGTGTCGACAATAATAGTGTCTGGCATGTCCCGCATCCCCGTCGATTGCCGAATTCCATCACAGTGGATACGGCAATCGCGGGACGCAAGACAGATCGGAAGTCGCCCCGATCAGAAGTCGGCAGGCGCTTCGATGCCGCTGGCGCTCAGCTGTTCGACCAGCAGCGCCTTCAGCCGCTCTAGCCCCTCGGGGCTGAACGCTTCGCAGCGGGCGACCAGTACGTCCTGGGTGTTGGACGCACGCAGGAGCCACCAGCCGTCCTCGGTGTTGACCCGGACGCCGTCGATGTCGTTGACGGTGGCGCCGCTTGCCGCCAGCCGGGCCTTGACCTCCTTGACGACGGCGAACTTGCGTTCCTCGTCGGCCTGGAAGCGGACTTCCGGCGTGTTGAAGACCTCCGGCAGGACGTCGCGCAGGTCGGCCAGCGGCTTGTCGGACTTCGCCACCAGCGAAACCAGCCGGACGCCGCAGTACAGCGCATCGTCGAAGCCGTACCACTTGTCGGCGAAGAAGATATGGCCGCTCATCTCGCCGGCCAGCGGCGATCCCGTCTCGGCCATCTTGGCCTTGAGCAGGGAGTGGCCGGTCTTCCACATCAGCGGCTTGCCGCCCAGGCGCTCGATCTCGTCGAACAAGGTCTGGCTGGCCTTGACGTCGGCGATGATCGTGCCGCCGGGATGGGTCTTCAGCACTTCGGACGCGTAGATCGCGACCAGCTGGTCGCCCCAGACGATCCGCCCGCCGGCATCCACCGCACCGATCCGGTCGCCGTCCCCGTCGAAGGCGATGCCGAGGTCGCACTTGTTCTCGGCAACCACCTTCTGGAGGTCCACCAGGTTCTCCGGCATCGTCGGATCCGGGTGGTGGTTCGGGAAGTTGCCGTCGATGTCCTCGTACAGCAGGATGTGCTTGCCCGGCAGCTTGGCGGTCAACCGCTTCAGGATCTCGCCGGCGGCGCCGTTGCCGGCATCCCAGGCCACCGTCAGTTCCTTGCCGCCGTCGTAGTCCTTCAGCAGTCGCTCGACATAGTGGTCCTGGATGTCGATCTTCTCGGACGTACCGTCGCCGACCGCGTAGGCGCCCTTGGAAGCGATCTCGCCCAGCTCGAGGATGGCGGGACCATAGACCGGAGCCTTGCCCAGCATCATCTTGAAGCCGTTGTAATCCGGCGGGTTGTGCGAGCCGGTGATCATGACGCCGGCCGAGGCTTCGCGGTCGCGCACCGCGAAGTACAGCATGCCGGTCGGCCCAAGGCCGATTCGCTCGACATGCAGGCCGGTCGAAACCAAGCCTTCGACCAGAGCCTCTTCCAGTTCCACGGAGCTGAGGCGGCCGTCATAGCCGACGCATACGCGCTTGCCGCCAGCCCGGACCACCACGGTACCGAAGCTGCGCCCGATGGCCTTCGCATCGGCGGCGGTCAGCGTCTTGCCGATGATGCCGCGGATGTCATACTCACGCAGAACGGTGCTGTGGAACTGATGGGCTTCACTCATGCTTCGAGAACCTTCTCACGCAGATCACGGTTGCTGATCCGATAACGCGACGGCCGGCCGACACAGGTATAGGCGAACCCGGCCATCTCCATATCGTCCGGATTGTAGACGTTGCGAAGGTCTACCAGAACAGGAGTTTTCATCAACTCCCGTGCGCGCTTGAAGTCGAGCACGCGGAACTCGTTCCACTCGGTCAGCAAGGCGATCGCGGAAGCGCCTTCCAGCGTTTCATAGGTATCGCCGCACCACTGCACGCCCGGCAGAAGCTTTTCGGCCTCGTGCTGGCCGGCCGGGTCGAACGCGCGGATCACGGCGCCCTTGGCCTGAAGCGCCGGAATGATGTCCAGCGACGGACTGTCGCGCATGTCGTCGGTGTTGGGCTTGAAGGTCACGCCCAGCACGGCGATGGTCTTGCCGTCGACGTCGCCGCCGCAGGCCTCGACGATCCGGTCGGCCATCGACTTCTTGCGCTTGTCGTTGATGTCGACGACGGTTTCGACGATCCGCAGGGGCGAGCCGTAGTCCTGCGCCGTGCGGACGAGCGCCAGCGTGTCCTTGGGGAAGCACGACCCGCCGTAGCCCGGCCCCGGATGCAGGAACTTCTTGCCGATGCGCCCGTCGAGGCCGATGCCCTTGGCGACGTCATGAACGTCGGCGCCGACCTTCTCGCACAGGTCGGCGATCTCGTTGATGAAGGTGATCTTGGTCGCCAGGAAGGTATTGGCCGCGTACTTGATCAGCTCCGCCGTTTCCAGGCTGGTCATGACGATCGGCGTTTCGATCAGGTAGAGCGGGCGGTACAGGGCACGCATGACGGCGCGGGCGCGGTCGCTGTCGGTGCCGATTACGACCCGGTCCGGACGCAGGAAGTCGCCGATGGCTGACCCTTCGCGCAGGAACTCCGGGTTGGAGGCGACACCGAACTCGACGTCCGGGCGGGTCTTGCGGATGATCCGGGCGACCTCGCGGCCGGTGCCGACGGGGACCGTCGACTTGGTCACGACGACGGTATAGTCGTTGATGCCGCGCGCGATTTCCTCGGCGGCGCCATAGACGTAGCTCAGATCGGCATGGCCGTCGCCCCGGCGTGACGGGGTCCCGACGGCGATGAACACCGCATCGGCATCGGCGACCGAGGCTGCCAGATCGAGGCTGAAGGACAGCCGGCCTGCCTTGACGTTCTTGGCGACCAGTTCATCCAGGCCCGGCTCGTAGATCGGGATCTCTCCCCGGTTGAGCCGATCGATCTTGCCCGCATCCTTGTCGACGCAGGTGACGGTGACGCCGAATTCTGAGAAACAGGCGCCCGAAACCAACCCGACATAGCCAGTGCCGATCATTGCGATACGCATAGATGTGCCTTCTTTTAACTTGCCGAAAATGCAGCGGGGGGTCGTTTACAATATCTTGGCGAGAGCTTCACGCACCTTCGGCCCAAGGTCCGGGTTCTCGAGGGCGAATGCGATGTTGGCTTCCAGGAATCCGACCCGGTCGCCGCAATCGTAGCGGGTACCCTGGAAACGGAGGCCGTGGAACGGCTGGGTCCCGATCAGCCGGGCCATGCTGTCGGTAAGCTGGATCTCGTTGCCGGCGCCGCGCTCCTGGCGGTCCAGGTGACCGAACAGTTCGGGCTGAAGGATGTAGCGGCCGATGATCGACAGGGTCGAGGGCGCCACGTCCGGCTTCGGCTTTTCGACCAGCCCCCTGACGGAGGCCAGCCGGCCATCGTCGGACTCGACGTCGAGGATGCCGTAGCGGTTGGTGTGCTCGCGGGGCACATCGACCACGGCAACGATGTTGCCGCCGACTTCGTCGTAGGCCTCGACCATCTGCTTCAGGCAAGGCGTGCCGGCCAGCACGACGTCGTCGGGCAGCAGCACGGCGAACGGCTCGTCGCCGACGAGTTTCCGGGCGCACCAGACGGCATGGCCAAGCCCCAAGGGCTGCTGCTGCCGGGTGTAGAAGAGCTTGCCCGACCCGATCTCGGTCGCCCGCACCGCATCGAGCATGTCGAGCTTGCCGCGGGTTTCCAAAGTCTTGTTGAGGTCGGCGTTGATGTCGAAATGGTCTTCGATGGCCGATTTGCCCTGGCTGGTCACGAAGATGATGTCTTCGATCCCGGCAGCGCGGGCTTCCTCGACGGCGTGCTGAATCAGCGGCTTGTCGACCAGCGGCAGCATTTCCTTGGGAATTGCCTTGGTCGCGGGCAGAAACCGGGTGCCCAGTCCAGCAACCGGGAAAACCGCCTTTCGCACTGCTTTACGCATGGGTATCTCTTTTCGCTACGCGTGGATGGTGGGAATAACCCGTAACCGAAGCGGCATTGTCTACGCCCGGAATCTTCTGCCACAAGGACACGCTGCAACGCAACCCACGCATTATGAACGCATCAGCAGATCTTTCGCCTGATTGATCTTTGCCGCGAGGTATGTCGAACCGCCCTGATCGGGGTGCATCTTCAGCATAAGTCTTTTGTGCGCCTCTTTTATTTCCTCCACCGAAGCACCCGGCTGAAGCCCCAGAATTTCGTAAGCTTCGTCACTTGTCATAGCACCGCTCCCGGAGCGGGCTCCCTTTCCTCCACTCTCGCGTTCTCCGGAATTGTCATCACCTGACCCGGAGGCACGCCAGTCGTCCGGCTGGGTCCTGTCCAGATAGGCCTCCAGGACGACGGCGGACTGCTGATCGCCGGCCCGGCATTCGTCGAGCAGGGCCAGCAAGTCACTCAGCGGCATGTCGTTCAGCATCTTCCCTTCGAACGCACCGCGCAATACCTCACCGCTCATGGCGCCTGAATCATGGTCGAGCCACATCCGGAGGAACATCGTCTCGACCGTCGATGTCTGGCCGTCGGAAGGACCGGCCGCAGCACGGACCCGGTTGATGATCGATCGCCAGCGCAGCACCATCGGAAGCACGAAGGCGCCGATCGCCATCGCGGTCCCCAGACGCCCGGTCACCGCCAGAAACACCACGACGACGACCGTGACGCCGATGGCCGTGTAGCGCACGCCCCGCGCAAGGCTTTTCGGGTCCGCATTCACGAAGGCCCGCGCCAGCAGAACGAAACCGATCAGAAGTGCGATGCCGAGCAGGAACAGCGGAAACATCTGGCGCCGTCTTTCCCCCTACCTGTTGCCGACCTGATGCGAAAGCTGCCGGACTACCTCACCCTTGCCCCGGCTGTAGTCGGCAAGCGCCGGCCTGCCGCCGGCGGCGAAAACAGCGACCGCACTCAGCAGTTCCTTCAACTGCTGCGCGCTGGAGGCGTCGAACGGGCAATAGGCCCCGCCGCTGAGACGCGCGATCTGCTCGAACGCCCGCCGCGCGACCGGCTCACCGCCCTCGTGGAACATGAAGACCGGCACGCCCAGCAATCCAAGTTCGCCGGCATGATGGCAGAGCCGGTCGATGTCCTCCTCCATGCAGTCGCCGACGAAGACGACGGCGTTCACCTTCTCGCGATGGCTTTCCTTGAGCGCATGCTTCAGGACGCGGCCGATCTGCGTCTGGCCGCCGAGACAGGTGACCGCCGTCATCCGCCTCAGCAGGTCCTTGGCACTGCCGACCCACGGACTCGCCTGACATTCGCGAAAGCCCCGGTAATAGACGAGCTGAACGTCGAGGCCGCCGAGCGCCGACGTCGCCTCGAACATTTCCGCCTGGATCTGGCAGGCCTTGTCCCACGACGCCTGCCGGCTCGCCGTCGCATCCATCGCAAACATGAGCCGGCCGCGCCGGCCGGATTGTCTCAGGTTGGGCGTGGCCGCCACCTTGCGCAGAAAGGCGTCCACATCGCTTCGCGTGGCGTTGGCGGTCGGCAGTGTGCGGTCATCGTCTGCCATGGCGTACCCCTCCTGCGGAAATGGTAACCTACAGCGGCGTCCCACTTATTTCAGAGATGGAAGCGAAAGCCGCCCTGTCCAGGGTGGCTCCGCCATCCATTTGGAGAGCCTAAACGAGTTTGGGAAACGCCGCCACGTCCTGCGGCGGCAGCCACCCGAATCGTATACCCACACCGAGGGCGGCAGTCGAACCGTGCCGGCCGGACTTCCTATTCCGGCTTCAGCCAGACGGCCGTGTCATGGAAGACCGCTCCGCCGAAAGGCGGACCGGGATCGGCGCCAGTCAGGACATTGATGCCGATTCCCTCGATGAAGCTGCCATTGGGCCAGATGCCCTCGACCACCACGACGCCGGGCTGAAGCCCGTCGAAGGGCTTCACATGGATCAGCACGGTCCCGCGCCGGTTGCCGATCCGGACGACGCCCCCATCGGTCAGGCCAAGGGCGGCACAATCCTTGGGGTGGATCAGCGCGGTCGGGCGCCCCTCCCTCGCACGCGACGCCGGGACTTCCGTGAAGCTGCTGTTGAGGAACTGGCGCGCGGGCGGCGCTATCATGCGGAATGGGTGTTCCGGCGTCGCCTTCTCGATCACGTCGAAGTGGTCCGGCAATACCGGCATGTCCGAGAAGTTCGGCCCGACGCGGGACCAGTCCGGCTTGAAGTGGAAACGGCCGTCGGGAGTGCCGAAGCCCTTCTCGAAATGCGTGTCGGTCCCGGCGATGCAGTCGAGCCAGCGGGCTTCGCTCAGTTCTCCGGCGCCGGGCCAGCCCGAAGCCTTCAGGGTCTCATCGACCAGTTCCCAGGCCGTCAGGTCGAACCCGGGATGGCTGGCGCCCAACCTCTTCGCCAGGCCGCGGATCACGGCATGGTTCTCACGGCACTCGCCCGGCGGCTCGATCTGCTTCGTCCCGATCTGGAGATGCATCTGGCCGCCCGCCGTATAAAGATCGTCGTGCTCGATCATCATGGTCGCGGGCAGCACGATATCGGCAAGCTGCGCCGTGTCGGTCATGAACTGCTCGTGGACGCAGACGAACAGGTCGTCGCGCAGCAGCCCTGCCCGCACCTTGGCGCTTTCCGGAGCGACCGCCGCCGGGTTGGTGTTCTGGATCAGCATCGCGTGGACCTGCGGCCCGTCGCCCAGCGCATCGCGCTCGCCGACCAGGACGGGACCGATCCGGGACATGTCGAGCATCCGCACGGCGGGGTCGATCCGGTCCCGGCCCTCGATCAGGGTCTTGTCCAGCCGGTAGATCCCGGAATTGCTGTAGAGGGCTCCGCCGCCCTCATGCGTCCAGGCGCCGCTGACGACGGGCAGGCAGCTCACGGAGTG
>NZ_JCACHA010000799.1:0-9322 GCF_059503625.1 Skermanella sp. | reverse complement strand
TCTTAAGATGAACGCAAGCGGAGCCGCTAACAATCCCCCATTTGCGAAAAAAATCGAAATATCACTGCATTGCCGCTTGGGCGGGAGCCCCCGCATCCGGAGAAACGGCACCGCTCTGCATGCCCCAAAGTTTCGCGTAGATGCCGTTCCGCCGCAGCAGCTCGCCATGGGTCCCTGCCTCCGCCACCTGTCCGCCGTCGATCACGTAGATTCGGTCGGCATCGACGATGGTGGACAGGCGATGCGCCACCACCAGAGTCGTCCTGCCTTGCTGCAAGGCCTTCAGGGCACCCTGGACGACCCGTTCCGACTCGGTATCGAGGGCGGAAGTCGCCTCGTCCAGCAGCAGGATGGGCGCGTTGCGGAGCATGGCTCTTGCGATCGAGATCCGCTGACGCTGCCCGCCGGACAGCTTGACCCCGAACTCGCCGACCATGGTGTCGTAGCCGTCGGGAAGCCCCATGATGAAGTCATGGGCCGCGGCGGCCCGCGCGGCCGCAACGATCTCGTCCTCCGTGGCGCCGATCCGGCCGTAGGCGATGTTGGCGCGGATGGTGTCGTCGAACAGCGCCACTTCCTGGCTGACCAGGGCGATCTGGCCGCGCAGGCTCGCCAGCGTCACGTCCCGGACATCCGACCCACCCACCAGGACGGCACCGCCGGTCACGTCGTAGAAGCGGGGGATCAGGTTCAGCAGCGTCGATTTGCCGGCACCCGAGGGGCCGACGAGCGCCACGGTTTGGCCGTCAGGGACGTCCAGGTCGATGCCCTGGATGGCCGTCGAATCCTGGCCGTAGGAGAACCGCACGTCCTGGAACCGGATGTCGTGGGACGTGACGTCCAGCGCCTTCGCATCCGGCTTGTCCAGGATGGACGGCGGAGTGTCGAGCAGGGCGAAGACCCGGTCGGCGGCGGCAAGACCGCCCTGAAGCTGGCTGTTCAGCTTGGCCATCCGCTTCATCGGCTCATAGGCCAGCAGGAAGGCCGTGATGAAGGAGAACAGGGCGCCGGCCGTGCGCTCGCCGTTGATGACCTGGATGCCGCCGTAGACGACGACGGTCACGATGGCCAGGCCGCTCAGGATCTCTGTCACCGGGCCGGACAGGGCGGAGACTCGGAAGCCCTTGTGGACCAGTCGATACAGGTTGTCGATGATGCCGCCGACGCGGCCCTCCTCGTACGTCTCCATCCCGTACGCCTTGACGTGACGGGCCCCCTGAAAGGTCTGATTCAGGATGGTCGAGAAATGGCCCAGTTCCGCCTGCGTGCTGGCCGACACCTTGCGGAACCGCTTGCCGAGGCGCGCCACGAAATAGGACGCGACCGGGAAGACGATGAAGGCGCCCGTGGCGAGCACCCAGTCCTGCTGGAACATGACCGCAACCAGAACAACCAGCGTCAGCACGCTCTTGCCCATCCCGGTCAGGCATTCCGCCACAGCCAGCCGCATCAGGCCGACATCGTTGACCATGCGCGAGATCAGGTTGCCAGCCGAGGTCCCGTGGAAGAAGGCCAGATCCAGGCGAAGGAGGTGCGAATACATCTGACGCTGGATATCGGCCACGATGCTCTGGCCGATCTGGTTCATTTGAACGCTATGGAAGTAGGTCGATATCCCCCGCAGCCCAAAGGCGATTAGCACACCGGCGGCAACTGGAAACAGCATGGCCTGGTTGCGGTTGGTGAACACCTCGTCGATGATCGGTTCCATGAGCTTGGCCATCGCCCCGGTTGTCGCGGCCGCAACGGCCATCCAGAACAGCGCCTGGGCGAGCAACCAGCGGTATGGGCTCAGATAGGTCGCGACCAGCCGCTTCAGCAACGGCATGGTGGCCGTGTGGCGGCTGGGAGACTTATCGAAAGACTTGGAGGGGGAAGAGGATGCAGCGATTTTCATGAAGCGTTGACCGGACGCGAGTCGTCGCCGGAAACAAGGAAAAACAGCCCGGCGTGAAAGGGGACCCTGCCCCATCCGGCGAGATTTGACCAGCGGTGACTTGTCCCACCGGCCATTTACGTGGGCTGGATATCGCCGCCGGCCCTTGGTGAAAAGCATCACAGCCGGATTGTCACGGTCACGATATGGTTACTCAGCATCGTTTAACAAGTTGCGCGTAGCGTTGTTGGTATCAGTGGTTTTTCAAAACGCAGTCAGGTCCGCCCATGCCCGACGAAGCCAGTCTGATCAGAACCCGTCCCCGCATCGGTCTGGCGCTCGGTGCCGGCGTCGCCCGCGGATGGGCACATATCGGCGTCCTGCGTGCGCTCAAGAAGATGGGCATAGAGCCCGACATCGTTACCGGCACCTCCGTCGGCGCCCTGGTGGGCGGATGCTATCTGGCCGGTCATCTGGATACGCTGGAAGAATGGACCCGCAACCTCAGCCGCATGAAGATCGTCAGCTACCTGGATCTCCGCGTGCGCAGCGGCGGCCTCATCAGCGGCGGCCGTCTGATGGCGGAGATGACGAAGCACATGGGCGACAAGCGGATCGAGGATTTGCCCATGCCATTCGCCGCTATCGCCACCGATCTGGTCACGGGACATGAAGTCTGGCTGAGGACGGGACCGCTGGTGGAGTCGCTGCGCGCCTCCTTCTCGCTGCCGGGCGTCTTTCCGCCGGTCTGCATCGACCAGCGCTGGCTGGTCGACGGCGCGCTGGTCGATCCCGTCCCGGTTGCCTCGTGCCGCGCGCTCGGCGCCGAGATGGTCATCGCGGTCAACCTGAACTCCGACATCCTAGGCAAGGCCCGCAAGCCCGGAGCGAGCATCGCGACCGCCGCGGGGTTCGACTTGATCCAGGTGCTGGAAGAGGAGCAGTCCCACCAGACCCCGACCCCGCCGTCACGCCTGAACGCTCTGACGCGGCGGGTGTTCACCCGCGAATACGACGGGCCGAGCCTGTTCGGCGTCATGGTGTCGTCGCTTGGGATCATCACCGACCGCATCGGACGGACCCGTCTTGCCGCCGACCCGCCGGACGTTCAGATAGCGCCCCGGCTAGGCCATGTCGGCTTGCTGGAATTCGACCGTGCGGCCGAAGCGGTGGAGGAAGGTGCGGCGGCGACGGAACGCTCGATCCCGGATCTGGCGGATGCGATCCGGGTCTTCAGCGCCAATCTTCGCGATACCGCGCGAACCTGATTGACGTCAGCCCGGCGGACGGGTCGATTGCGGCACCAGGGCCAGACAGTTTTCGACGATCCGGTAGCACTGGCCGAGCGAAGCCGAAGAACCGGACGAACCGGTATAGTTCAGTTGTTGAACGACGCCGTTCCGAATGGTGAAGTTGGCCTCGCAACTGCTCGAGTATCCGCCACCGCCACCAAAGAGCGGGAAGCCCAGGCCGATTCCGACGCCCGAACCGCCGCTTCCGCCGGCAACCCCGAAGGAGGTCGAGGGGCCGCCGCCGCTGTAGTCGGAGCTGGTGTAGGTCAGGAATTCCGAGTTGTCGACCGTTGCCGAGCGCTGCGGCACGCCGGCACAGGACAGCAGCGTCTCCTTCGGCATGCCGACCAGCACCTGCCGGGCATCGGCGGCCTTGTCGGCGTTTGGGTTGGCGCAGGACGCCAGGGCAAGCGCCGCGAAGGGAAGGAGAAGCCCCGTTTTGAGTGTGGATGGTTTATTCACGTGACGCTTCCTCCGCTGGACGGTCTTTTCTCACGCCATATCGGTTTATGCCGATCGCCCATATCCGTATCGCATTACCTGGATCAGCGGGCGAATTGCAGTTCAACGCGGCTGCTCCAGGCCGGGTCCGCCATGTCGGGCCAATTGTCCTTGTCGAAGCCGTCGAGGCCCTTCAGCCTCTCCTTGTCCGCATCGAGCTCGAAGCGCTTGTCATCCTCGTTCAGCCGGAATGCCCGCCAAGGCACGGCGAAGAAGCGAGTCCCGAAGCCCAGCGTGCCGCCGAACTCCAGCACCGCATAGACGACCCTGCCGTCGGCCAGATCGACCATGGTCGCGTCGACCGTGCCGATGTCTTCGCCGCCGTGGTTGCGAACCGCAGTCCCTGCCAGGCTACCCGCCGACATGACGCGGCGATGAAGGACATCTCCGTCGCGCCCCATCCAGAAGCCATGCACGCGATTGCTCCACGACAAGTCGGCCATATCCGGCCAATTGTCCTTGTCGAAGCCGGGAGCCTGCCGAAGATGGGCCTTGTCCACGTCCACCACGACCTGCCGGCGCCGTTCGTCGACCCGGAGGCTCTGCCACGGCAAGGCGAACAGCTTTTCGCCCATTCCCATGATCCCGCCGAACGAAAGGACGGCATAGGCGACGCGGCCGGTCGGCACATCGATCATGATGTCCTCGATCCGGCCGAGCATCTGGTTCTCCAGATTGCGGACTTCGTCACCGATCAGCGATTGCGCCGAAAGCACGGAACGGCGGCGCCATCCCTGGGCATCGGCGACGAAGCGGTCGGGCTGGGGCTTGGTCGATGCGACCGAAACGGCAAGCCACGCCGCTCCTAGCGCGATCAGCGCCGTCGGAATGGGATTGTCCCGGATCGCATCGGCAAGCCTGTTGCCGCCTGCGGCCCTCAGCGAGCCGGTCACCTCTTCGAGCAGGTCGCTGGGAGCCAGCCTGCGCTCCAGCGACGCGATGGTCCGAGAAAGATTGTTCTGGGTCTTGGCGATCTCGCGCTGGATCTCTTCGGGAGAGCGGCTGGTTCCCGTCATGGTGTCCGGCTCCGGACGAGCCGCGCGTCGTCTTTGAGCGTTTCGATCGTCCGCTGCGGCGTCAGGTTCATGTTCTTCATGTTGCTGATGCCTTTCAGCAGCATGATCACGCCGATCAGCAGGACGACGCCGCCGACGATCAGAGCGGCAAGCCAAGGCTCCACCACTTTGGACAGGCCGAATGTTCCGGACAGCATGAGGAAGAGGATGCCGATGAAAAGCACGGCGCCGCCGATGGCAAGCGCCACGGCCCCACGGGTTACCTGCCCGACCTTCTGGGATGCTTCGACTCGCGCAAGTTCGACTTCCCGCTTGATCAGAAGCGTCGCCTCCTGCCGCAGATTGGCGAAGAGGCCGCTCAGGGGCAAATCGACTGTTCTATCTTCGTTCATTTTTCGCTCCTGATCCGAAATGCACCCATACCGGAATCGGTTTCGGCCCCATGATCATGGCCGACATTTCACTTAAACGCTCAACCCTTCCGGCGAGCCGGAGTTCCAGACATTCTCCGGCTTTCTCCGGCTACCGGCCTCGCGGGTCAGCCCCGCGGAGGAATCGAGCCCCTCTCGTCGGAGATCGTGATTTCCACACGGCGATTCTGCTGCCGGCCGCTGGCTGTGCTGTTGCTGGCGACGGGAAGCGCCGGCCCCAAACCGCGGGTGACGACACGCTGCGGGCTGATGCCGTAGCTGGTCAGCGCCTGTCTGACGGCCTCGGCCCGGCGTTCGGAGAGTTCCTGGTTGAACTCGACGCTGCCGGTGCTGTCGGTGAAGCCGGTGATCTCTACCGTCCGGTCCGGGTTCTGCTGCATGAAGTTGGCAAGCTGGCTGACGGTCCGATCCGCCCCAGACCGCAGGTCGGCGCGGCCGGTTTCGAACAGCACGTCACCCAGGGTCAGGACCATGCCGCGATCCGTCTGCTTCGCCTGAAGGTCTTCCAACTGGCGCTGGAGGCTTTGTACTTGACCGGTGCGGGCGCCGAGCAGCGCTTGATCGCGGGCCAGGTTGGCCTGTTCGATCTGCTTTTCGGCGTCCTTGAGCGCCGCGGTCTGGACAGCGATGTCCGCCCGCCGCTGCGCCAGATAGGCCTGATGATCGACGACGGCGACATCCTCGCCATCGGCCTGGGCATCCTGCGCCAGCTTGAGCGCCTGCTCGGCACGCTGTAGTTCCAGCGGAGCGGTGCTGACGACCTGGGGATCGTTGCGCGCCGTATCGAAGGCCGTGGCGGCCTGAGTGACGCTACGCGTCTGGGTCGGTGCGTTGGAACACGCGGCGAGCAACGCGCAGGCGGCGGCGCCCATCGCCAACCGGCGGATCGTCGATGCTGATGTGGTCATATTGGCTTCCTTCCCTCTCAGCTCGTCGGCCGGGTCGTGATTTCGCGCCGCATCGTGTCGATGCTGGCCTGGATCGCGGCAGCGGCGTCGCGCGTGGTCTTGGTCCTGGACCGCAATTGAGCGACTCGGGCGTCGAGTTCCGCTTCCTCGGCCAGCCGGAGCGCCTTTTCGTTGTTCTCGTCCTGCATCTCGCGGCGGGCGGCTTCCAGTTTCTCCCGCGCCGTGTTCAGTTCCACTGGCGCGTACTGAACGGCTCCGGCGCTTTCCGCGTCGCGAATGATGCTATCCGACAACGTGACCTGTGTGTTGGGCGGCGGAACTTCGTTCGCACAGGCTGCAAGTGCCAGGGCACCCGTTATGAGAAAAAGCCCGCGCATACGCCACCCTTTGGACGTTAAGGACATGACATCACACTCTCGTCGGCAATTGAGATGATTGGAATACGCGGTTGTCATCCGCGCCATCACTAAAACCAGTCAGTACCGTGATTGTTCCCACGCAAGATCAGCGAAGATTTTCGACGGTATAGACTAAGGGGATATATCGCCAACGACTGACTCAGGTGCGATGCTGGCCATCCAACAAGGCAGCCACCAAAGGAAGTATCCAGTCATCGGGCTGACCGATGGACAAAACGAAATGGGAGGAAGAATTATGCAGATCGACAGACGCTCGGTCCTCCGGACCGGGGCAGCCGCCGCCGCGGCCCTTGCAGCAAGCCCCGTCCTCGCTCGTGATTGGGGCGATCCGCCGCCGGTCCGGTACCCGGACGATTCGGTAGAAATCCTTGACCCGAGCTTCGCGAAGTACCGCGTCGGCAACGCCAACGTGGAGCGTCTGGCCGCCGGACTGCGCTGGGCCGAAGGACCGGTCTATTTCCGCGACGGCGGCTATCTGGTCTGGAGCGATATCCCCAACAACCGGCTGATGCGCTGGACCGAAGAGACCGGCGCCGTCAGCATCTTCCGTCCGGTATCCAACTACACCAACGGCAATACGCGGGACCGGCAGGGCCGGCTGATCAGTTGCGAGCACGGTGCACGGCGCGTCACCCGGACCGAATATGACGGCACGATCACGGTCCTGATCGACCGGTTCGAGGGCAAGCGGCTGAACGCGCCCAACGACGCGGTCGTGCATTCCGACGGCGGGATCTGGTTCACCGATCCCGGCTACGGAATCCTGGGAGACTACGAGGGCGGCAAGGCGGAGTTCGAGCTTCCCCGGAACGTCTACCGGATCGATCCGGCAAGTGGACAGGCGACTGTCGTCGCCGGCGATTTCGACCGGCCGAACGGCCTTTGCTTCTCGCCTGACGAGAAGAAGCTCTACATCGCCGACACCAGCGACAAGGGTCCAAAGCAGATCAGGGTATTCGACGTCGTTGACGGCAAAACGCTCGCCAATGGGCGGGTGTTCGCGGACATGGCGCCCGGCCTGGCCGACGGGATGCGAACCGATGTGGACGGCAACGTCTGGGCGGCGGCGGGCTGGGCCGGCGAAGGCTTCGACGGCGTCCACATCTTCTCGCCGCAGGGCGGCAAGCCCATCGGCAAGATCCATTTGCCGGAGATCTGCTCCAACGTGTGCTTCGGCGGAGCGCGCAAGAACCGGCTGTTCATGACCGGCAGCACGTCGCTGTACTCGCTCTACGTCAATACGCGCGGGGCCCAGGTCCCCTGATCCAGGAGCTATGACCATGAAAAAGGGGTGACGGGCCATCGCGGCCCGTCACCCCTTTTTCGACTTGGCAGTCCGGAAAGGCGTTCTCAGCCTTCCAGGAAGGTCTTCAGCACCCGGGCATGCTTGGCCCGGCCCAGGCGCTGGAGCGCCTTCGCCTCGACCTGACGGATACGCTCGCGGGTCACGTTGTAGTCGCGGCCGATGTCCTCGAGCGTCTCCTCGGTGCCGGCCAGACCGAAGCGGCGGCGGATGATGTCCGCCTCGCGGGGGGTCAGGTCGTCGAGGATCTCCGACAGCTTCTCGCGCAGCGAGCCGGCCGCGATGGCGTCGAAGGCGCCGGTCGTGGCGCTGTCCTCAAGGAAGTCACCCAGACGGGCACCGTCGTCGTCGTCGCCGACAGGAGCGTCGAGACTGACGGCGTCGGCGGCCATGCGCAGCAGTTCGGCGACCTTCTCGACCGGCATCGCCAGCGCGGACGCGATGTCCTCGTTGGTCGGCTCGATGCCACGGCGCAGGCGGAGCTGCACGGCGCAACGGCGGATCTTGGTCAGCGCCTCGCAGGCATGGGCCGGCATGCGGATCGTGCGGCCCTGGTCGGCCAGAGCGCGCGTCATGGACTGCCGGATCCACCACGTGGCATAGGTCGAGAACTTGTAGCCGCGGCGCCAGTCGAACTTCTCGATGGCGGTCATCAGGCCGATATTGCCTTCCTGGACCAGATCCAGGAACGGCAGTCCGCGGTTCAGGTGCTTACGCGCCAGGGCGGCGACCAGACGAAGGTTGGCCTTGGCAAACGCTTCCTTGGTCCGGGTCTGCTCGTTCTGCGACCGCTGGAGGCGTGCCGCCAGTTCGCGGAACTCGCCGATCGGCAGGCCAATGGTCTGCGTGATCTCGGTCAGCTCGGCGAACAGGGCATCGACTTCCTCGCCCTTGCGCTCGGCCAGCTTCGCCCAGGCTCCGCCCTTGGCAGCCCGGTTCGCCAGCCAGCCGGCTTCACCCTCCTTGCCGAGATAGGCTTCCAGGAAGACTTCGCGCTTGACCCCGCCCGCCATCACGACGCGCGCCAGCCGGCCGTCGACACCGACGATACGGCGGTTCAAGTCGCGCATGGCGGCGATCAGCTCGGTGCGCAGGTCGATGGAAAGCGGAAGCTCGCGGATCAGGACGGCGGCAGCGGCGGAGTCGGTCTGGACCGCCTCGATCCGCTCCAGCGCCTCGATCACGGCGATAGCCATCTCTGCAGCGGAGATCGCGGGGGGAACGCCGGCGACGTCACCGTCATCGGCATCCACCAAAGTCTCGTCGATCTCATCCACGACATCGTCGGCATGAGCTGCCGCTTCCGCCTCGGCACCCATGCGGGCGAACCGATCGAGATCGATCACCGAACCGAGCGTCACGGACTCCTCACGCAGGCCCTGGAGGCACTGCATGAGACGGGTGCATGCAAAAGGGCTCGCCGCAATCACGTCGTCGATGGCGGCGCGGGCCGCTTCCATACGCTGCGCCAGCATCACTTCCTGCTCGCGCGTCAGCAGCGGATGCTGCGCCACGTCCCGCAGGTACAGGCGGACCGGATCGGTAGAGTGCTCGGCAAAAGCGATATTGCCACGGG
>NZ_JCACHA010000798.1:0-9358 GCF_059503625.1 Skermanella sp. | reverse complement strand
TCATGCTGCGAAGGCTATGCCGAAGAACAATATGATCCCGGACGGACACTAAGGCTGCCGCGGGCGCGCAAGTCGGCGTCGTACTCAGCCCAGTTGGTGACCTTCTGGCGCTGCATGGGGATGCGGTGCAGGCGATCAGTGTCGGCCTTGAACGGCATAGCAGGCGTCCCCCACGGCTCGAGGGCTCACCCCCAACGCCAACCTACTCCAAGGCGCTCTATCGCACGACCTATGCAACAAGATGGTGCAACACGCTGCCCGTGCGCTAGACCGGCTTCCAGCACCAGAACCCAGAGGCCGGGACCGGCGGAGAGGCGGGCGGCCAGGGCGCAGCCGGCACTCCCGGCGCCGACCACGACGATGTCGGCTTCGATCGTTGCAGGCACTAGCGGCATCGCGGGAACCTTGGGTTTCGGTGAAGGGGGGCTAGGGTTCCCAGTGGCGGCGAAATTGTCCATCACTATTAGTTGTTAGAACCTACCCTCGCTCGCCGTCGTGGCTTCTTCTGTAATAGAAATGGACGGCGCGTACGGCTGGGTACTTCGCTCTGTGTCGGCGTCGTCTCCCGCCAAAGTAATCCGCCTGCGTACATGAACTCGCGGTGTCAATCGTGTTTGCTCCCTTATGCAATTTGCTTCAGGGGAGTCTGCATGACTGATTTTGCCACTTTCAGGGTGTTGGATGACGGGTCGGGCGGTGAGTCGTCAGAAGGATCGGCGGCCAGCCACCACCAAGCACCCGGCTCCCGCGGCGACTGCGTGGAACTTTCACGGTCGGGCCCCGTCACCGATGACCTCACCGCCCTGGACGGAAACCCGGTGAACGATCTCGGCACTCCCGAGGCAACGGACTGTCGCGCCTCCGCCGGCCTCGAACTGTGGGGTGGCATCGAGTGTACCGTCCTCCGCGTCGGAGACATGTGGCGCGACCAGCTGCGCGAGAGCGGACACTACCACCGCATCGACGATCTCGAAGCCGTCGCGCGGCTGGGCTTCCGCACTCTGCGCTACCCCGTTCTGTGGGAGCACGTAGCCCCAGAGCGCCCCGGCGAGTGCGACTGGCGCTGGCACGACGAGCGGCTCGCCCGCCTGCGGGAGCTCGGCATCACGCCCATCGCAGGCCTCGTCCATCATGGCGGCGGGCCGCACTACACCAACCTGCTCGACCCGGACTTCCCCGTGCTGCTCGCCGAACAGGCCGCACGCACCGCCCGGCGCTACCCCTGGATCAAATCCTGGACGCCGGTGAACGAGCCGCTGACCACCGCGCGGTTCTCCGGCCTTTACGGCCATTGGTTCCCGCACGGCACCGCCGAGGCGACCTTCCTCCGCATCCTGGCGAACGAGTGCCGCGCGGTCCTGCTCGCCATGCGCGCCATCCGTCAGGTCATCCCTGATGCCGAGTTGGTGCAGACCGAGGATCTGGGCAAGACCTTCAGCACGCCGCCTCTCGCCTATCAGGCTGCGGACGAGAACGAGCGGCGCTGGCTCAGCCTCGACATGCTGACCGGCCGCCTGGACCGGGACCATGCGTGGTGGCCGCGGCTGCTCGCCGCCGGCGTGACGGAGGCGGAGCTGGACGAGTTCCGCACCGCGGATGCCGGGCCGATGGTGATCGGCTTCAACTACTACATCACCAGCGAACGCTTCCTCGACCACCGGCTGGCGCTCTATCCCGGCCACATGCAAGGCGGCAACGGACACGACGCCTATGCCGATATCGAGGCCGCGCGGGTGCCGCTGCCACCGCAGGACAGGACAGGGTGGGAGCCTCGGCTCCGCGAAGCCTGGCAACGCTACGGCGACATCCCCATGGCAATCACCGAGGCGCATATCGGCTGGTGCCCCGAGCACGAGCAGGTCCGCTGGTTCCTCGAGGCCTGGGATTCCGCGGCGAAGCTGCGCGCAGAGGGCGCGGATTTCCGTGCGGTGACGATCTGGTCGCTGCTCGGCGCGGTGGACTGGAACAGCCTGCTCACGCGGAAGACCGGGCACTACGAGCCGGGCGTCTTCGACATGCGTCACCCGAGCGGGCGACCGCAGCCCCGGCTGATCGCCAAGGCGGCCGAGGCCATCGCCAAGGAGGGCCGCTTCGAGCATCCGCTGTTGCAGGAACCCGGTTGGTGGCGCAGGGACGACCGCTTCCTCGTGCCGCCACGGCAGGCGGCCGGCTGACCGGGTACGCGCCGCGATCCGCCGATGCAACCGGCGCCGGCCGCGACGCCTTCCTCCCCGCCCCGCTCCCTGACGCAGGAGAACCCGCCCGCCATGCCGTTCCGCTCCCAGCTGTTCGACAGCTTCTTCATGGGGGGCTTCGAATGCTCCACCCATCGGTGCAGCGACGGGCGGCGGCTGGACCTGATTGCCGGCACCAGGCACGATCGGAACCGGGACCTGGGGTGGGGCAGAAGCGTTGAGGCGGCTGGACGCTCATAATGCCAAGGTCCAGCGTGTCCGCTGCCGGATCGAGAAGGTGTTCGGCACCTGCAAGCGCAGCTACGGCCTGCGGCGAATGCGCTGGATCGGGCTGGCCAAGGCAGGGCTGCAGGTCCGCCTTGCCGTTATCGCTTACAATCTCCGGCGCACGCTTACCCTGCTGAAGCCAGCCACGACCTGACACGGGACGAGTCTGCCTGCGGCAAGCGTTGCGATTCACAAAGACGGCGAGGTTGGACAGCAGCGTCAGGTCGAGCGAGCTACGACGACGCCATGCCAGGCCACGGCGCAATGCTGACATATCCGCGCACAGCTCTCATTATGCTTCCAATGCTCGACGCACGGCATGATTTCCCCCTTCGCCGCGCTGTAGCTGCCGAGCTTATCGGTGATCAGGACGCGTGGCGGCCTGCCTTGCCGCTTCAGCAGCTTGCGCAGCAGCCGCCTGGCGGTAAGCGTGTCACGCCGCCGCTGGACAAGCACGTCGAGCACGCGCCCACTCCCGTCGAAGGCGCGCCAGAGCCAGTTCTGCACACCAGCGACCCTCACCGCCACCTGATACTGTCGGCGAAATCCGAAATGCTTGAAGTCCCTATGGTGTTGGCGATCAAGATCGCTGCAGTGGAACGATACGCCTGGCGGGGACGCGCCTCCACTTGGCATAGCGAGATGGGTTGTCAGAGCAGGATCGGGTTGCAAGGCTGGGTCATGATGGTTCCGTCAGGCGTCGCGCCAAAGATGTTCGGCTTGGCCGCCCGGACAGCGGCGGATAGGTCTCTGACATACTGACGGCTGGCCTGGATCTTGGGAATGGAATGCATCTGCTGCGGTTCGGTCGCTGTCACCGAGTGGCCGGACCGCACCGCCCAGGGCTATCGCAGGTTCCGCCGCCGCGACTGCGGCAAACAGCTCAACGAGCGCAGTGCCGACCTACTGAACCGGGTGCAGTACCCGAGCGACGTCATCGCGCTGGTAGTGCTGTGGCGGCTGCGCTACCGCCTGACCCTGCGCGATCTGGACGAGATCTTTCTCCAGCGCGGGATCGTGTTCAGCTATGAAGCCGTCCGGGATTGGGACGCGAGCTGGCACCCATCCTGGCCCGGGAACTCCGGCAGCGGCGGCACGGCAGAGGCGATGCCCGCAGCCGCCACTGGCATGTCGACGAAACGTGCCTCAGGGCTCGCGGCCGGTGATGCTACTTGTATCGCACCATCGACCGCAATGGAGACCATGTTGAGCGAGCACCGCGACATGGCAGCGGCCCAGACCTTCTTCCGCTCGGCGATGTCGGCCACCGGCCAAGTCCCCGCCATGTGACCACAGATGGATACGGCTCTTACCCGCGAGCAATTCGCAGCACTCTCGGCCGGCGGGTTGTCCATCGCAGCAGCGCTTACAAGAATAATAGATTGGAACAGGATCATCGCGGCGTTAAAAGCCGCATTCGATGTATGCGCGGCTTCAGGAGCTTCGGTTCAGCGGAGCGGTTCTGCCGAAGCTATGACGAGCTCCGCAACTTCCTCCGCCTCCAAACCCATCACAACCAACACGTCTCCACCAACCGCAGACGCCTTCTTCATCTCCGTCGTGCCATTCCTGTGCTCGCAATCCTCAAGGCAGCATAGACGGAGCTCACCGTCCAACTCGTGACGCCAAATCTGGCGCGAGTGCTGACAGAACCGTCCCGCCGGATGCAAGGTTGGCGAGCGAGGCTCGTCAGGTACGAAGCTCCGCCTCGACTATCACCAGGCTAAAGCAACCGGCCGGCGACACCCATTGCAGGGTTGACAGGAGAACCTCATGCGAGGTTTCACTAGCTGGGTCCTTTCCCTTCGGTCCCAATGTTGCTGCGCCTTATAGCAAGAAGCGTAAGGTCTGCGATGGTTGCATCACCGATGCGCTCTAAGTGCGCCGGCAACTCCCGGAGGAGTGGCGTCCGTGCGAACACCAGCACGTAGTCGTACTGCGTTATCTCGGGCACACTGAGCGGGTCGGGCGAGCGGTAAAGCCATGCGGTTGCCGCCAGCCGATATCCGGGCAGTCCTGGATCCGTCGCAATCGAGTCGGGCTGGCTGTAAAGCGGCGCGATTGGCAGCAGGATCTGCGCGAGCGGCGCTACGGCGGGTGTGAAGGAAATCGGCTGCTTCTCGGGTTCAGCAAACAAGGTCGGCACGAAGCTCTGCCGCGCGATAACGGCGAGGGCCGAGGCGTGGTCAATGGGCGGCCTGCGGAGAAATATGGCGCCGATATCCTCTGTTGCAATAATGGTAAGAAGCTTCCGTCCAGGCTCCATCGCCGACATCAACTGCATGATCTCCGCGTAGCGCCGATTGCTCTGCGCCCATTCGGACGTCATCACTGCAGTCCGCACGAACACCAGCGTTATTGTTGCGGCTGAGAGGACGAACACGGCCCGCCCTGGTAGGCCACGCCAGCGGGTCGCAGCTATCGCTACGGCCACAATAGCCACGGGCAGCCGATAGTCCGCGAATGCAGCTCCGAGCAAGCCGAAGGGCATGACGAGGAAGACCGCGGTCAGCGCGGAAACCACGACGGCCCCTACTGGGGAGAACACCAATCGACGGGACGTCAGCCCCGCCAACACGGCTGCGCCAAAAATAAGAAAGGTAGCAAGTGTAACTGATCGGACACCGATGTCGAATACACTATAGAGCCCCATCAACTTGTCCCAAGCCATCGCTGGCTGGATGTGACCGAAGCCGATGTTGCGGGAAGTCGGACTGAACAGAACCAGCACCAGGAGTGCCGGAAGGAACTGCAACGCGGTGGCTGCGTGCCGAATGACAAGAGGCCGTATGGTCTCCTGGCGCATCCAGAGTGACCATGCTGCGTGACAAAGCCAGAAGAAACCATAAATGGCGAAGGCGTAAAGGTGAAAGAAGAAGAGCGCGGCCGCCCCGAGACCAAAGGCGGGTAGCAGGACTGCCAGAGATCGTTCATGTAGGGAAGCCCAAGCAGCAGCGAGAAAGATGGCGAGGGTCAGCCCACCTATGTAGTTGGTGAAGCCATAAAGCAGAACGTAGTTGAACACCAACAGTGCCGAGGCAAGCGGCCAGTATGACCACACGCCAAAGAGTGCGCGATTGAGGCTCAGGACCGCGGGGATCAGCAAAACAGACAGTGTCCCGACAAGCACCTGGCTTATCCGTTCGGTCGGCAGCGAGGTTGCGATGTGGATCGCCTGGACGACCACATCTAGGCCGATGTTAGCGATCGGGTGCCACTCAACTTGGTAGAACTCCTGCAGCGCAGGAAGGTCGCCGTAATGGGCAACCACAAAGTAGCGCGCCAGATGGTTCGGGTAGTCGATCATGCCGAGCCAAGGTCCGGTCCAAAATGGCAAGCTGCAGAAGGTTATGGATACAATCGTGACAATGGCTAGCTTCCAAGGAGATGGAACCGGCCTGTGCAAAGCAACAGATTCCTGGCCATCGGCATCAGGGCGAGAAGTCAAGGCTATGCAACTCCTGCTGGGCGCGCTTCCTGCCGGATGGCCAAAGAGGTAAGCCGCAACTCATGATCTGCTGATTTTCTGCGCGCCGATCAGCCGCTGAGCTGGATAGCGGGGAGAAATGAGTAGATCACGATGACCTAACGCCAGCGGCAGAGCTGAACCACTTTCGTGAGATTGTTCTCCACCGGGCGGCAGGATGCTCGGTTGAACGCGATGCCGAGCACGTTCGCGGCCTCCTGATCATAGTCGTCCGGGAACTCAAGAACAACGAAGGCCGGCCCAGAGTGCGACCGTACGGCCCGCAGTACCAGCGCTGCGTAACTGGCAGGATCGGCCGCCACGCCCGCCCAGTTGGGATTGGGGCCGCCGACGAACCAAACTTTGGGACCAGCCAAGAACGGCGCGACGAAAGCAACGGCGGGTCCGAGCATCACGACCAGCGAGCCCTCCGGCAACTCCAGTTGGCTGACCGCTACCACCGCGGTCCCTCGGGGCTCTGCCTCCCACAAGAAAGGCTCGCGCGGATGAGCAGGGTACTCGGTGACCAGGGCACAGACGCCGAAGGCGGTTGCCAGGCAGAGTGTTGCCCCGCCACGCCACAACCCGGCCGACAGTACCCATCCATGCCTCGGGGGGGCCGCCAGGAGCAGTTCGCGTGCCACCGCCCAGACCGGGATGCCGAGCAGCACCTCGATTGGGACCGCATAGCGCAGGATGGAAAAGACACCGAGCCAGGCCGCATAGCCTGCGAGCACGAAGGCGATCACCGTTTGCACTGCGCGTGTGGCGACTTGCTCGACGGGGACGGCCACCATGGCGCCGGTCCAGGCCGTGAGAGGGTGTTTGTCTCGCTGGGACCAACGCCAAGCCGCCAGAACCAGAAACAGGAGTAGCGCGGCGAGGCCGACGGCGAAGCGCGGGTCGGCGAGTGGCGGCTCCAACACAACTCCCTCGGACCGGTGCGCCCAGAGGAGTGGATAGGCAAGTGCTTCCGCCAAGCTATCCGGGAGGAAGCTGATATCCCGCTGGCCAGTGGGCGGAAACAACGGCGAGCGGAAGATGGTGTTGGCGATCGGTCCGAACGGGTTGCCGAACCGCTGCCAGAGGAACACCCCCCAAGGTCCGTAGGTGATCGCGAAGCCCAGCGCGCCACCGAGCGACAACAGCCCCACCGCCCGTGTCCTTGCCCCCATGCCACCTCGTGCCGCGATGGTTGCGGCAAGCGCGAGGGCGGGCGGGAAGATGATGGCGGTGAGCTTCAGGCCAACCGCACAGCCGCCTAAAAGACCAGCCAACAGTCGGCGCCGCGCAGCCCGGTGCGGCTCGTGCCGGTCATCGGCTTCGGCCGCGAGCAGGAGGATGAGCAGCGCGCCTAGGACCAGACAGCCAATCTGGACGTCGTTATAGGTTGAGCCGGCCTCCGGTAGCGTTGCTGCGCCGGTTAGTCCGAACAACGCGACCAGCGCACTGGCGGGGTTCACGCGTCCGGCTGCACCATGGCAGACGAGATTAGCAATGGCGATGGTGAGGAATGCCAGCAGTCCCGCATAGCTGGCCTGCAAGACCGATACCAGCCGTGGCCAGGAGTTTAGTGGGCTCTGGGTGAGCAGGTAGAAAGGCAGGTCGAGACCGGGGTGCAGGAAGCTATGAGCCCGTGCGGGTGCGAGATCGACCGCCCATCGGCCTTCCAGCAGGGCGTAGACGTTGTAGTAGTGGTAATTTCTTAAATCCCAGCTGGTGTCCCGGCCAAGAGCGAGGGCGATTGCGGCTGCCGCGATCCAGCAGGCGAAGAGCACGCCCCAGCCCATCCGAAGCCCACCAAAGCTCGCGGCGTTCTTCCGCCACTGCGATTGTTGGACGGTGCGGGTTATCCGGTCAACCATAGCCGGTGCGAACGCTGGCCAGGCGGAGCATAAGCGTTCGGCCTTCCTGAGGGACGGCAAGAGTCTAACAGCAAGCCAGATGCATAACGATCACGTTGCTGCGCTTTGCGAATGGCGGCTTCGTCGTCGTGTAATGCGACTTGGTGCTCGCCAATGACTGTTTCCCAACGGCGGTGCAAAGGACCTGCAGCGTCCTGGGCAGGCAATCCCGATGCTTGCGGCACTAGGCTTGATAATCAGCCTTGAAATAGGTTGAAGGTGGCGGTCTTCCGCGGGTTTCTGGTGCTTGGGAAGTATCTGATCTCGCAAGTTTGGCCTCGAACAAGGGCCAGAACCTTGCAAACGCGGCTGTGGGTTGCGGACCCGGAGGGGGCGTGATTCGGTCGGGGGACCCTGGCTGGGAACCTGTCGATGCGCCCGAAGCAGCCCAAGGCCGAGCCGCAGGCAGACCTCTTCCGTGGTTTCTGCTGCACCCTTGCGGTGCCGCCCTGTGCAGGTACAAACCACGGCATGGTGAGACGGCGGAGAGTGGCCTTGGTAAGGCCGGGTCAGTCCTTCAAGGGCCGGCAGGGCATTGCCAAGTTGGCGGTCTCTGTCCGGAACGAGGCGGCTGGGCCAAGCTGGGTTGATGATGCCCGAGCCCGTCACCTACCCCGGCTACCGCTTTCCGGCCGAGATCATCAGCCATGCTGTATGGCTTTATCATGTCTTCAGCCTCAGCCTGCGGGACGTTGAGCTGATCCTGGCCGAGCGCGGGATCACGGTTACCCACGAGAGCATCCGGCAGTGGGGCCTAAGGTTCGGGGCCGACTTCGCCCGGAGGCTTCGGCCGGCGCCGGCCGAAGCCGGGCGACACTTGGCACCTCGACGAGATCTTCCTGCGGATCAATGGTGTGCTGCACTACCTCTGGCGCACGGTAGACCAGCACGGGGTCGTGCTCGACATTCTGGTGCAGGGCCGGCGGAACGCGACCGCGGCCAAACGCTTCTTCAAGCGCCTGCTGGCCGGCCTGAAGTACAAGCCGAAGCGCATCGTCACCAATGGCCTGCGCAGCTACGGAGCGACAAAGCGCGAGGTCCTGCCCGATGTACGACACCGGACCAGCCGATACCTCAACAATCGTGCCGAAAACTCACATCGCCCGACCCGGCGCCGGGAGCGCCAGATGCAACGCTTCAAGTCGCCCCGCCAGGCACAGCGGTTCCTTTCAGCGCACAGCATGATCTACGGTCACTTCCGACCGCGGCGGCACCTCATGAGCGCTGCCCAGTACCGGCACGCCCGCGCTGAGGCTTTCGGGGTCTGGCAGCAGGAGACCTGCGCCCGGATAACGGTGTGACGCCGCATGCGGTCACGCAATGCGTCCCAGCGACGCTGTTGCGCAAACAAGTTGGCAATGCCGGCTCTCGGTCTATCCTGCCAATCGCGCTCGCCCCGAGGGCAGCCCGGCGACAGCGGTCCGGGTTGTGAAGACACCGCCCGCAATCCCCTCTCCAACGCTGCCCAGCCCGCCAGCTGTGGTGATGAACAGTGTGCGCATGTCGGCGCCGCCGAAGGCGCAACT
>NZ_JCACHA010000797.1:0-9376 GCF_059503625.1 Skermanella sp. | reverse complement strand
GCGGATGTCGATGCCCAGCTGTTCGGCCGCTGGGTAGACGCCTTCTTTCCAGGCTCTGGGTAGATAATCGTCTCCAGGCCGCAACGTTGGGGTCGGGTATTCGCGCAGCTCGAACGGCATCCAGATGATGTCGACTTCCAAGCCCTCAATTGCCTTCCTGACGACCTGTTCGCCGAGCAGGCAATACGGGCACACGAAGTCGATCCAGATGTGAACTGAGGTGCGACGAGTAGCTTCCGGCGGGGCTGGGTTTTTCTGTTCCATGTTCATGTCCTTCAATCGTGATTGCCGACCCAGCCATTGCTGTCCAGCAGGGACGCGAAGTCGCTCGCATCATGCCGCTCGCGGATCTGGTTCCGACCTGCTCCGTCCAGCGCTGTAGATGGCGATATTCATCGATCTGCAGAAAGTCGCCGGCACTGTATAGTTCGCCCCGTGAGAGCGACCGTACCACGGCCAGATCGCCATGTCGGCGATAGTGAAGTCGGAGCCGGCGATGTACTCACTGGCTGTCAGGCCGCGATCGAGCACGTCGAGCTGCCGCCTGGTCTCCATTGCGAACCGGTCGATTGGGTATTCGTATTTCTCCGGCGCATAGGCGTAGAAGCGGCCGAAGCGCCCACGAGGAAGGGACCGCTGCTGACCCGCCAGAAGAGCCAGAACAGGCATTCCGCCCGCGCACACCTTTCTGGGGAAGGAAGGAGTCGAACCGCTTCCGAACTGGTCCCCTCTGTCGATTTGGAACAGCCACGCGTCATACTCAGCGCCGGTATGTCCGGCCTTCAGTAGCTCCTCGAACATGATGGTGACCTTTACGCCGTTGCGCGTGTCCATCGAGTAGAACTGGAGGGGATGTCGGTCTATCTCCAGCGCCTTGTCGTGTGTCCGACCGGCGGTCGGGCGGTTGATGTGCGCGAACGTCCCACCGTTCTCCGCGGTCCAGGTCTAGATCCTAGGCGGCACGTAACCCTTCGTGTTGCTCATGTCCTGTTGCCGCCATCCCGCCGTCCTGCGGTTCACATCCAGAGTTCGCGGTCCTTGATGTTTGCGATCGGGCCGAGAATGCTGTGATCGAACTCCGCAAGATGGTGCGCCGCTTCAGCACGGCGAGGAAGATCAGGATTGGCAAGTGCACCGCGACCTATCGACACCAAATCCGCACCCTGCTGAAGTACATCTTCGGCCCGTGTCAGGTCGTGCAGGCTGCCGTTGGCGATGATCCGGCTGTCAGGCGCATTGTGGCGAGCCAGCGCGACGAGGCTGTCACGGCCATCTTCAAATGCAGGCTGCCAGACCTCGAACTCTGTTACGTGGATGAAATCGGCGCCGGCATCGGCCAGCGATCCGAAGATGATCTCAGCATCCCGCTCGCGACCCTTCCACTTGTGGAGGAAGTCATTCACCTTGCCCTGTGAAATGCGGGTGCCCACCGGGACGGTCTTGCCGACTTTCTCGCGCACGGCTTTGAACACGGCCAGCAGGAACTCGGCACGTCGACGCGTGTCACCGCCCCAGCGGTCAGTACGCTCGTTGGTATAGTCAGTCAGGAATTGATCAATGAGGTAGCCGTTGGCGCCGTGAATTTCCACGCCGTCGAACCCGGAGACTGATACCGCACGCGCAGCGGCCTGGGCAAAGCCCTCAATCACGTCGGCGATCTGCTCGTCCGTCATGGCAACCGGCGTCGGATAATCATCCCTGCCATAGTAGAAGTCCATTTGCTTGCCCTTAGGTTTGAACGCCGATGGCCCGATGCTGCCATCACGGAAGTGGTTGCCCTGGCTGATGGCGCCCGCGTGCATGATCTGCGCGAAAATGCGCGCGTCATGCTGGTGGGCAACCTCGACTATCGGCCGCCATGCGAGCGCCTGCGTCTCATTGCTGATGCCCGGCTGGTGAATGTACCCTTGCGAGAACGCCTGGTCCGTATAGATGCCTTCCGTGATCAGTAGCCCGAAGCCGCCCCTCGCGAAGCGCTCATAGTAGCGCTTCATGGTTTCGGTCGCCGCGCCGTCCTGGGTGGCACTCACGCGCGTCATTGGCGCGACGGCGAACCGGTTGCGGAGAGAAAGGCCGTTTATATCAGTCTTCGTGAAAAGAGGAGCGACGTCCGTGCTCATGATCGATCTCCATGAAAAGAATTTTCCTTCGGCGGATCAGGTAATGACCATTGGCAAGGCTCAGTAGGCGAACTGGACGATAAGTACTTTATCGTCTATCGTTAAGCTGATGGATCTGTCGGATGTCTCCCTCTTCTGTTCGATCGTGTCGGCGGGTAGCCTATCGGGCGCTGGACGGCACGCGGGCATGTCGCCGATGGCTGTGAGCAGGCGGCTGGCGGGGTTGGAGCAGGAACTGGGTGTCCGGCTCATACATCGTACGACGCGGTCGGTTGCGTTGACGTCGGACGGCGAGACGTTCCTGCCTCTTGCTCAGGCGATGCTCGACGCCCGGGACGCCGCCGTCGCGGCATTCGCCGAGCAGCACGACGGACTGAGCGGCGTGCTCAAGATAACGGCGCCCAACGTCATTGGGCGCTCACTGGTCGTGCCATTGGTCGCGAGGCTCATGGCCGCTAATCCGCTGCTGCAGGTCGACGTCACACTTACCGACGGCATCCTGGACATCGTGGCGTCGGGCATCGACGTGGCGATCCGCGTAGCGCCCTTGCCGATGTCGGAATTGGTTGCGGTGAAAGTGGCGGACAACCCGCGTGTCTTGTGCGCCTCTCCCAGCTACATTGAAGCGCATGGGCGCCCTGGAAAGCTCTCGGACCTCGATAACCACGTCTGTCTGACGCTGCACGGCATCAATGCCTGGTTGTTCAGGCATGGAGAGCAGCAGATCGCCAAGCGCGTCACAGGCAGGTTCTCGGCCAGCAGCGTCGATGCCGTTCGGGCGGCGTGCCTCGCCGGCGCCGGACTTGCGATACTCACGTACTGGGACGTCGCCCAGGATATTGCCGCTGATAGCCTCACCGCCGTCGCCTTGACTGACGCACAGCCGGAGATGCTCGCCATCTGGGCGGTGCTACCGACGAGACAACACATGCCATCACGCGTGCGGCGTTTCGTAGATGAGTTGAAGGCGTCGCTGAGGCTCGGCGCCTAAGCAAGGACGACCAATGCCAGCGAGCGGCTGCACGAGGTCTCCCGCCGCAGCGCCGACCTGGGCGTCTCGACCGCCCTGAAGAAGGCCTCCGGGCCGGTTCACGTGGTGATCGAAAGCACCGGCCTCAGAGTGTTCGGGATCGGTGAATGGCAACTCGAGAAGCACGGCGGAAAGCCGCGCCGGACCTGGCGCAAGCTGCAGCTGGCGGTCGATCCCGACAGTGGTGAGATCCTCGCCTCGGAACGAACGACCACCGAGGACAGTGACGCTTCCCTGGTCGGCCCGCTGCTCGACCAGATCCCAGGCCCGATTGCTTCCCTGACGGCGGACGGTGCGTACGACGGGGAACCAACCTATCGGTCTGTGGCTGAGCCACGCCCGGCGTCGCCGTGGACACCCCACCCAGATCAACGGCAGTGCCGAGCGCCGCGGCGGACACCAACTCGAGCGCGACCGGTACATCCAGGTGATCCAGTAGCGCGGGCGGCTTGGCTGGCAGCGAGCAGTCGATTACGGCCGCCGCTCCCTCGGAGAAGTCGCGATGCTGCGCGACAAGATACTGATCGGCCGCAGCCTTCGCGCCTGGACTCTGCCAACGCAGAAGACCGAGGCTGAAGTCGCCTGCAAGGTGATCAACATCATGCCAACCTCGGCATGGCGGTGTCCTGCCGGGTCGCCTAACCGCCACGGGATTGGGAAAAGTTTGCCCGCATGATGATTTCTGCACCAACGTCATAGCGACCATCAAAAAGGCTAAACCGTGAATGCCTCCAGATTATATGAAATCCGGCAATAGTGGGTTAAATTCTCCCAAATACTAGCTTCCGCCAGCTATAATGCTGCAGGATGCTACCGAATTTCACAATTTCCTCGACTGGTGCTGTAGTCAGGCAGCTCTGCGCGCTGCCTGTGAATATACCGCAACGCCTACGATTGTAAGGAGGCCGATGAACCAGTACTGCCATGCTTGGGACAAACCAAGAAAAACCATGGAAGAGTTGACCAATTGGATCAAGATTGCTCCCAGCAGGACCCCGATGAATGATCCTCTCCCTCCTAGGAGACTTGCCCCACCAAGCACGACAGCGGCCGTGCTCGACAGAGTAAACTCCAGTCCTTGATTTGGATCGCCGATCCCGAGCAACGCAGCGACGATCAGACCGCCGATCGCTGTCAAAGCGCTACAGGCTACATAGGCCCCGACAAGCGAACGGCTGACATTGACGCCAATATGGGCTGCAGCCTTTTCATTGGACCCAATGGCCCGAATATTCATGCCCCAACGACTTTTGCGAAGAGCATAGTCCATAACGAATGCCACGATCACAGCGGCCGCGAACACCAAGGGTACACTGGAGACATTTGTTTTCATGCCATCAGTAAATGCTGTACCTATGGTGCCGTCCGGATATGGACGCAACAGGACAGAAATACTCTGCAAAATTATATAGATACCGATAGTTGCGGCAACGGCCGTAAAGTTTGCGAAACGGATAAGAATACCGTTCACGACACCTACCGCTGCTGCGGCCAGCAGGATTAGGCAGATGCCTAAACCTGAAATTGTAAATCCGGTTCCATCGTTCAGATAAAATGAGCCGATGATCACCGAAAGGCCCACCAAAGGACCGACTGATAGGTCAATCCTGCCAGTTAGGACCGCGCACAGCTGACCAAAGGAAACGAATGCCAAAGCAGCCGCCATATATAGAACTTTTTCGATGTTGAACGCAGAAATAAACCTAATATTGTAGGCTGACCCTGCAACTGTCAGCAGAATTATCAATATAGAAAGCACGAAAAGCGGCGTGTTATCGCTACTCATCATCCGGCCAATCTTCGTCGCGAGGCCATTCTTCCGCACGCTTTCACCGGAATGCCGTAACGATGTCGCACTGATCATTGTACGGCCAATGTTGCTTTCGGTTACCGCCTCACCTTGGAGTTCACCCACAATGTGGCCGCGGGAAAAAACTGCAACTCGGTCGCAAAGACCTTCTAGCTCAACGATGTCGGACGAAACGACGATCACGATCGTGCCGTCGGCAGCCAATTTTCGAAGAATATCATAGATGTCCGCGCGAGCGCCCATATCTACGCCAGCGGTGGGTTCTTCAGCCAGAATGACACGGGCGTTGCCTAACAGCGCTCTCGCCATCATCGCTTTCTGCTGGTTGCCACCTGAGAGCGTAGTGATCGGCTGTTCAATTGTCGCGGTCTTGATCTTCAACTTATTGCGTTGTTCTTCAACTGCCGTTGCCTCGCGCGAACGACTCACGACTCCAAATCTCGAGAAGCTCGAAAGTGCAGAAATCGAAGCATTCTCGCGGACTGACAAGCTGCGGAATACGCCTTCCTTCTGTCGTTCAGGAGACAAATAAATGATGCCGTTTGAACGAGCAGCGCTCGGACTGCCGAGTTTGAATGTATCGTCGTTGAAGCCGACACTGCCACTTGTAGTATCAGTCAAGCCAGCCAATGCGCGCAGAAACTCACTTTGACCATTACCAGTAATTCCAGCAATACCAACGATTTCGCCCGCTTGTACGGTCAGATTGACATCACTGAAGCCTGGCCCTGACAGACCAGTCACGCGAAGCGCCTTTAACGTATCAGGATTGCCTTGAAGCTTAAGAGGATAAGTGTTCTTAATAGATCTTCCGACAATAAGTCGTAAAATTTCTTCGTCACTCAATTCCGAGATCAGGCCACCACCTTTTACTTCGCCATCGCGCATGACCGTCACAGCATCAGCTATCTGACGGATCTCCTGGAGGCGGTGAGAAATATAGATGATTGTCGCACCGCCGGCCGCGGCCTTGCGAATGTTGTCGAAGAGAATTTCAACCAGATTTGCCGTCAGTGCTGCTGTAGGCTCATCGAGGATAAGGACCTTGGGCTTGACGGCCAACGCCTTCGCCAATTCGATCAGGTGGCTTTGTGCAATATCGATATCGACCAATCTAGCAGAGGGGTCAGCGGTTGAGCCAACCTGCTCTAACTGAGCGCGAACCCAATCTTCATCACGCTTATAGCCTTGGCGGTATGCCTCCGGCACAGCGAGGAGCATATTCTCGGTCACGGTGAGGTCCGGGAGAACGGCCGGATGCTGATGAACAAGGGCAAGACCAAGGTCGAGGGCTTCAGAGACCGACGCACGGATCATACGCTGCGAACAGATTGTTACCGTCCCCTCGTCGGGATCGAGCGCACCCGCCGCAATCGCCATCAAGGTCGATTTGCCGGCGCCATTTTCCCCTAACAGGGCATGGACCTCGCCACGCCGCGCGGTGAAGGAAACATTTTTGACCGCGGTCACTGGTCCGAACCGCTTCCATACACCGTTGACCTCAAGGCCAGGTTCGCCGTTAAAGGAATGGGAAGCCAAACTCACCACCGCTGCGCTAGTTTTCAGCTTTGTCATTTTGCACAACTCTCACCAAGACAAAAATTCGAACGGTGAGCGCCGAAGCGCTCGCCGCGGCTTGTCCTCAGAGACCGCCCTTGAGAGCAGCAAGTACCTGCTCATCAGAGAGGCTCGTGCTGTTGGACGCAGTGTCAGGAAGCTTCGGATTGCAGAAGGCCTTCCCAGCGAGAGAATCGTCAAGAGCAAAGTTCTTGATGACCTTCCCACCCGGTCCGGCGATCTCATGCTCAGTACCGTCCGGGCCTTTGATGGTCATGGGTTGGTCCATCTTGCCTCCAGCAGCGGTTGCGATCGCCCAGCGGATAGGCAGGCGAACGGTCCAACTGGCAGCGCTGTTCGATGTGTACTGGAAATTTTCGTCCTTGTTGTTCTTATGCAGTTCGTTCCAAGTGCAGCCGTAAGAATTGACGTCTTCACCAGCAATCTTAGGCAGCGGTCGACCGGCGCGCTGAAACGCACCCGATGTTAGGACACCGTAGCTCGAGTCTACCATGACGCCGTCGATCGAAGGATATCGGGCGATTAGTGCTGTCAGGGCCTTGCCGACCCTATCGGCATCCCAATTCGTTACTTCGAACGGCAATTGCCCGATCTGCTCGATTTCCGGGTAATTCTTCAGCGCTTCGGTGAGACCTTGCCCTCGCTCGATGCTCTGACTTGTGCCGGCGGGCCCGCCGAGATAAACGAGCTTACCCTTTCCGCCCATCGCCTTTGCAAGCCAGTTCCCCCAATCAAGTCCCTCCTGCTTCAGGTCGAAGCCGACAAACATGCTGTAGTCCTTGCCTTCAGTGCCGCCGACCTTGGCTCGGTACGGGATGATGGTCGACCCTTGATTGAAGGCATCACGGATGGCGGGAAGGAGAGCCGGGCCAGCGTCAGGAAATACGACAATTGCGTTCGTTCCACGTGCAGCAAGGCTGGTAATATCCGAGATGGCCTTCTGCGTATTTCCCTGACCATCGGTATGGCTCCACGAAATCACATTCGGGCATTGGCTTGCCTCGTTGATAGCGGCTGCCGTCGCAAGCTGACGCCAAGGGTTCTGCGCAGTGCCATCGGCAAGAGCCAGGCTGATTTCTTTCGTTCCGCACCAGGATGGAGTTATTTTCTGCGCCCCGAAGCAGGAAAAAACTCCATCCAGGCTGATTTCTTTCGTTCCGCACCAGGATGGAGTTTTTTCCTGCTTCGGGGCGCAGAAAATACCGCCCGATATTGACTGGCACCATTGCGCCGCCTGAGCTGTCCCAAGGCTTATAGGAGCAAGCCCGAAAAGCAGGAAGGCGGCAGAAAATCTGGCGGCACCCTTGAGACCAATGTTAAGCGTAACTGTATTCTTCATGTGTTCTCCGTCCTTTGAGTTATTATTTCCAACCATCTGTTGAGCGGTCGGTCGATTTACGTCGTCGCGGACCTTCCGAAGGCTCTCAGCTGACTGAGTGCTTCCCGGAAGTTCGTGCCATAGATCGCGACGCCAACTAGAATTGTCACACCTTGGAAGAGATACTGCACCCCAACGCTTGCACCCGTTGTCAGTACGAGTTGCTGGAGTTGTGATAGAAAGAGGGCTGCTACGAAGGTTGCGGCCAGATTGCCCTTGCCACCGAAGAGTGAAGTTCCGCCGAGCACCGTTGCTGCAATTGATGGCATCAGATAGCTGTCGCCTTGCTGAGTGCTTGGCGTCTGCATGAGACCACCTAAAAGAATGCCACCTGCGGCATAGAGCAAAGCTGCTGCGGTATAGGCTGCAATCTGGTAATTGTCCGCGACAATGCCCGCTGCCCGCGCCGCCCTGTTGCCTGCGCCAACGGCCTCAAAGTAACGACCGACCACGGTAGCCTTCACTACGAACGTGGCGACCATCGAGAGGATAACCGCGACGAAGACAAGGTTGTTGACGCCGAACGTCGTGCCATTCGCAAAAGCGGTCAACTCACGTGGCGCCGCTACAGGAACACCGCCGGAAATTTTCAGGACAAGACCATACAGTAGCGCGTTCATCCCGAGAGTAGCTACGATTGGAGCAATCCGCATCTTGCTTATGAGCACGCCACTCACAGCGCCTGCCAGACCACAGACCACAAGAGAGCAAAAGATCGCTAGGGTCACACTCTGCAACGCTCCGGTCATGTTTGCGTTGAAGTAGCAAACAATAACTGCGCTGAGTGACACTACACCAGGGACGGACAGATCGATGCCTGCCTGCTGAATGACGAGTGTTTGTCCGACACTGATGACGATCAGGATGGCCGCGAAAGGCAACATCCCAAGGACTGCCCCGGAGCTTACACTCTGCGGGACGAAGAACCCGCCGACCAGGAACATGAGGATAGTCGCCGCGGTAATCCCGAAAGTCGGCCCACTTGTGATTTTGATCAGAGAAGACTGGTTCTTCTGTGCCGAAGGTCTACCCAAAATACCCTCCTGGCCAATCGGCCCGCTATATTGAGCATCGCGTTCTCGGTTCCGGCTGGCTTTTTGAACAGCTCGGATTTTGCTTGAATGCGGTGCTGAAGAAAACTTTACGATCACCTCGGAAATCGAACAATCTCATTTATCTTTCGAATTATGCTGTTTTACAGCATAATAGAAAACCTTTCAGTGGCCAGAAAAGCCGAGTTTTTTGAGCCGACCTTTGATTTTCAATGATTAATAGATCTGGCTTCCAAAACAGTTGCCAGAAACGCCTATGCATTGTGCGCATGCCTGCCGTTGAAACAGGCCTACTGCTCAAAAATGCTGCGGTGCACTATATGAAATTTGCAGTGCACAATCAACGAAAGATAGAGTTTCCAGTGATTTTTAAGCGGATCTGCGCATGTATCCAAGCTTACCAGACCT
>NZ_JCACHA010000796.1:5331-9388 GCF_059503625.1 Skermanella sp. | reverse complement strand
TAGACGCCGCGCCGGGCCTTTTCCAGCTCGTCGATGATCTCCATCGCCCGCACCTTCGGAGCACCCGAGACGGTGCCGGCGGGGAAGCCAGCGAACAGGGCGTCCAGCGCGTCGTGCTGCGGATCGATCGTCCCTTCGACGTTGGAGACGATGTGCATGACGTGCGAGTAGTACTCGATCACCATGCGCTCGGTCACCGTCACGCTGCCGATCTGAGCGACGCGGCCCACGTCGTTGCGCCCGAGATCCAGAAGCATCAGGTGTTCGGACAACTCCTTCGGGTCCGACAGCAGGTCGGCGGCCAGGGCCTTGTCTTCTTCGGGCGTGGCGCCGCGCTTGCGCGTCCCGGCGATCGGACGGATCGTCACCTTCCCGTCGCGCAGCCGCACCAGGATCTCGGGACTTGACCCGACGATGCTCAAGCCATCGCCGAAATCCAGGTACAGCAGGAAAGGCGACGGATTGAGCCGGCGGAGCGCCCGGTACAGGCTGAAGGGGGGCAGCTCGAAAGGCACGCTGAGACGATGCGACGGGACGACCTGGAAAATATCGCCGGCCCGGATGTACTCCTTCGCCCGCTCCACGATCGCATGGTATTCCTCCCGCGTCGTGTTGGACACGGGCTCCGGCAGCGGGCGCACCGCATTGGCCGCCTCACGCCGGTACGGCAGGTTGCGCTCCAGGTCGGAGATGGCGTCGCCAAGCCGCTCCAGCGCAAGGTCGTAGGCCAAGTCGGCGTTCATGCCGTCGGCCGGCCAGACTGGGGTAACCAGTGTGATCTGGTTCTGGATGCCGTCGAACACCGCGATGATGGTCGGCCGCATCAGGATGGCGTCGGGGATTCCCAGCATGTCCGGGTTGTCGTCCGGCAGGCGTTCGATCAGCCGCACCATGTCATAGCCGAGATAGCCGAACAGCCCGGCGGCCATGGGCGGCAATTCCGCCGGCAGATCGATCCGGCTTTCCGCCAGCAGCGAACGCAGGGCCTGAAGCGGCGGCTCGCCGCTGGGTTCGAACGCTTCCGCATCGACGCGGGCACGCCGGTTGATCTCGACCTTGTCGCGGTTGCAGCGCCAGATCAGGTCCGGCTTCAGACCGATGAAGGAGTACCGGCCACGGACCTCGCCGCCGGTCACCGACTCCAGCAGGAAGCAGTTGGACTGGCCGTCCGCCAGCTTGATCATCGCCGAAACCGGGGTTTCCAGATCGCTGACGAGGGTGGTCCAGACGACCTGCGGCTTGCCCGCCGCATAGGTTTCGCCGAAGCCGGAACGGGCGGGGAGCGCCTTCATGATGGGTCAGTTCCGCTGGAACATTGTATCGATGGTCGACTGGTGGATCGACACCGGGTAACGCTGACGAAGCGCATCGGTGAACTGGGCGAGCAGGTCGCCGGCCATCGCCTGCTGGACGCCCTGGCGCACCTGGGCCACCTGCGCATCGGCGGCAGCCGGATCGGCGCCCTGGATATCCCTCAGGCGGACGACGATCTGCCCGTCCTGGGTCGGCGCCGTCGCGACCTCGCCCTGCTTCATCTCGAACAGGCGCTGCACCAGTCCGGGAGGCAGTCCGCCGTTCTCGCGGCCCGCGCGCGTCAGGGCAGGGGTGACGCCCGCGACGGCGCCGGGGACGCTTGCCGCGATGTCCTGGGGCGTACTGCCGGCCTTCAGCCGTTCCTCGATCTCGCCGGCTTTCCTGGAAGCAAGCTGGGCGCGTTGATCCGCCTGCCAGGCGGCAATCACCTCGGCCTTGATGGTATCGAGCGGGCGGAGCGCCGCGGGCGTGATCGCGTCGACCCGCGCGATGAAATAGTCGCCGTCCGGCGTCTCCGTCAGCGTGGTGGCGGATCCCTGCTGCACACCGAAGGCGGCCTGGGCGACCTGCTGCGCCGCAGGCAGTCCTTCGACGGCGCCGCCGTCCGGCTTGCGGCCGCTGGCGTCGATCGCCGGAACCTCGATCAGCCGCAGGCCGAAGCGCTGCGCCACGTCCTCGATGCTGGCGCCGCCGGCCAGCGCGTCCTCGACCTTGTTCGCCGATTCGAAGACGGTATCCATGGCGCGGTCGCGCTTCACGTCGGCAAGCACTGTGTCGCGCACCTGCTCGAAGGCGCGCGTGCTGCCGGCTTCGATATCGCTTACCCGCACGATGTGCCAGCCTAGCGGGCTTTGCACGGGGGCGGTGATGCCGCCCTGCTGCAAGCCGAAAACCGGCCCGGTCAGTTCCGGCAGCAGGTCTTCCCGCGCCAGGCTGTTCAGCGTCAGGACCTCGGCTCCCGCAGCCGTAGCCGCTTCTTCCAGGCTTTGGCCCTGGGCGGCCGAGGACTCGATCTTGCGGGCGGTCGCTTCGTCCGCCACCAGCACCTGATCGACGGTCCGGCGCTCCGGCGTCTGGAACTCGGCCGCCCGGGCGTCGTAGGCGGCATGGAGATCTTCGTCCGAAACGGTGATGTCCTTGGCGATGTCCTCGACGGTCAGCTTGCCGACGGTCAGCTTGCGGAACTCGGGCGCGGTGAAGCGGACCGCCTTTTCCTGATGATAGGCCGCCAGGGCCGCATCGTCCGGAATGCCGACATCGCCCATGGCGGCATTCGGCACCAGGACGGTTTCGGCGATCCGCCGCTCCGCCTGACGGCGGAACAGGTCGTCTACCAGTGTGCCGGGCGCCTGAGCGCCGGCAGCGACGGCGCCGACGACCTGGGTTCGCTTGATCTCGGTGCGGAGCAGTTGGACGTAGGCGTCCTCGGTCAGCTGATTGGCCGCCAGCACGCGCCGGAATTGTTCCGGATCGAACTGTCCGAGCAGATTGTGGAAGGCAGGCTCCGCCCGAAGCTGGCCCAGCACCAGCGGATCGCCGACCCGCAGCCCGGCGTCATCAGCCGCCAGCGTCAGCAGATGCCGCTGGATGAGCTGGTCCAGCGTCTGGTTCACCAGACCCAGCGCACGCGCCTGTTCCGCATCGATCTGGCCGCCCAGCATCTGGCGCAGGCGGTTCACTTCCTGGCGGAAGGCGTTGTCCAGCTCGACCGTCGATATCTTCACGCCGCCGACCTCGGCCGCCGTCGTGTCGGTCCGGCCACGGAAAATGTCGCCGATGCCCCAGACCCCGAAGCTGAGGATCAGGAGGACGAACAGGATCTTCACGATCCAGGAGCCGACGGTGCTGCGCAGGGCTTGAAGCATGTTCCAACGTCTTGAAAGCGGGAGGCCGGGCGATCCGGCGCCAATAATCACGGTGCCGGGGACAAGACCCCCGACGGCGCGGCATCATAGGTGTCGGCCCGGACAGCGGCAACAGACGATTTACCACCCGCGCGACGGGCCCATAGTGTGGAAATTACCGCCCGCACTTGCTAAACAGTCCTCATCGCATACACCGCAATTGAAGATCGAGATGGAGCCCATGCCCGAGCGCCGCAAGCTGATAGCCGGAAACTGGAAGATGAACGGCCTCCGCGCCGCCGGGCTGGAACTGGCGAAGGATCTGGCGGGACGGCTGGGCGCCGCCGGCCCGGTGAAGTTCGACATGCTCGTCTGCCCCCCGGCGACTCTCGTCCATTCGGTCGCCGAAGCCGTGGCCGGCACCCCCTTGGCGGTCGGCGGCCAGGACTGCCACGTGTCGAAGTCGGGCGCCCATACCGGCGACATCAGCGCCGCGATGCTTGCCGATTCGGGCAGCACCCACGTCATCGTCGGCCATTCCGAGCGCCGCCAGAACCACGGGGAGGACGACGCGCTGGTTTCCGCGAAGGCATCCGCCGCGCACCAGGCCGGTCTGGTCGCGATCGTCTGCGTCGGCGAGACGCTGGAGCAGCGCGAGGCCGGCAAGGCGCTCGACGTGGTCGGGACCCAGGTCGCGGGTTCGATCCCAGCCGGCGCCACCGCCGCCAACACCGTGATCGCGTATGAGCCGGTCTGGGCGATCGGGACCGGCAAGACCCCTACGGCTGCCGACGTCGCCGAGGTCCACGCGCATATCCGCAAGGCCATCGACGGCCGGATCGAGAATCCCGGGCAGGCCCGCATCCTCTACGGCGGTTCGGTCAAGCCGTCGAATGCGG
>NZ_JCACHA010000796.1:333-5321 GCF_059503625.1 Skermanella sp. | reverse complement strand
TGTCGGTGGACAATGTCGACGGCGCCCTGGTCGGCGGCGCCAGCCTTGCCGCCGACGATTTTTGGGGCATTGCGGAAACTTGCCGCTAGCGAAACTCATGACGAGTTAGTAAATATCGGTCGAAGGCGTGCCATGCCCATCCGAAAGGGGCGGCTGGCGCGCCTATCGGTTTTTGAGCATCGGTTTTCAGAAGAGAAGGTTTCCGGACCATGGAAGCAGTGGTTCTGATCGTGCACCTGCTGATCGCAGTTTCGCTGATCGGTGTGGTGCTGGTACAGAAATCAGAAGGCGGCGGCCTTGGCATCGGCAGCAGCGGCGGGGCTGGCGGCGGCATGATGTCGGCCCGCGGCACGGCCAACCTGCTGACCCGGACCACCGCGATCCTGGCGGGGGCCTTCATGCTGACCAGCCTGGTCCTCGCGATCATGGCGGGCGGGCAGAACCGGCCGCGCTCCATCATCGACCAGATGCCGCCCCAGCAGTCGGCGCCGGCCGAAGCGCCGCCGCCCGCGGCGCCGGCGGCTCCGCAGGCTCCGGTATCTCAGTAGCGTTGCGCACAGGATCGGGTAGTCGGGAGGCGGCGGTTCGGCCGCCTCTCTCATTTCAGGCATGATTGATCAAAACTGGGATCGGCAAGACACCATGACTCGGTACATATTCATTACCGGCGGCGTCGTTTCCTCTCTCGGCAAGGGCCTTGCCTCCGCGGCACTGGGCGCATTGCTCCAGGCACGTGGATTCAAGGTGCGGCTGCGTAAGCTCGACCCCTATCTCAACGTCGATCCGGGCACCATGAGCCCGTATCAGCACGGCGAGGTCTACGTCACCGACGACGGCGCGGAAACCGACCTCGACCTCGGCCACTATGAACGGTTCACCGGCGTCGCCGCACGCAAGAGCGACAACGTCACCACCGGTCGCATCTACTCCACCGTGATCCAGCGCGAGCGGCGTGGCGACTATCTGGGCGCCACCGTCCAGGTCATCCCCCACGTCACCGACGCGATCAAGGAGTTCATCCGAGCCGACGTGACGGACGAGGACTTCGTCCTGTGCGAGATCGGCGGCACCGTCGGCGATATCGAGAGCACGCCCTTCCTGGAGGCGATCCGCCAGTTCGGCAACGAGGTCGGGCACGAGAACTCGCTGTTCATCCACCTGACCCTGCTGCCCTACATCCCCTCCGCCGGCGAGTTGAAGACCAAGCCGACCCAGCACTCGGTCAAGGAGCTGCTCAGCGTCGGCATTCAGCCGACCATCCTGCTGTGCCGCGCCGATCGCCCGATTCCGGAAGGCGAGCGCCGCAAGATCGGCCTGTTCTGCAATATCCGCCAGGAACGCGTGATCGCGGCGCTGGACGTCGATACCATCTATCAGGTGCCGATCAGCTACCACGAGCAGGGCTTCGACGTTCAGGTGCTCAGCTATTTCGGATTGCCGCACGACGGCGAACCCGACCTGAGCCGCTGGCGCCGCATCGTCCATACCGTGCGTCAGCCCGAGGGCGAAGTGACCATCGCCGTCGTCGGCAAATACACCAGCCTGCTCGACAGCTACAAGTCGCTGGCGGAGGCGCTGATCCACGGCGGCATCGCCAACAACGTCCGGGTCAAGCTGGACTGGATCGACGCCGAGATCTTCGAATCGGACGACGCGGTCCAGCATCTGGAGCACGTCCACGGCATCCTGGTGCCGGGCGGCTTCGGCGAGCGCGGGTCGGAAGGCAAGATCCGGGCAGTCCAGTTCGCGCGCGAGCACAAGGTCCCGTATTTCGGCATCTGCTTCGGCATGCAGATGGCGGTGATCGAGGCGGCACGGCATCTGGCCGACATTCCCAACGCAGGCTCCACCGAATTCGGCCGCGACGTCGTCCCGGTCGTGGGCCTGATGACGGAATGGGCGCGCGGCAACCAGACCGAAATTCGCGGCGCCAACGACGATCTCGGCGGCACGATGCGGCTGGGAGCCTATCCCTGCCGGCTGATCGAAGGCTCCCGGGTCCGCGGCATCTACGACTCGGAGCTGATCAGCGAGCGCCATCGGCACCGTTACGAAGTGAACATCAACCTGCGTGGACAGTTGGAGTCGGCGGGGCTTCTGTTCTCCGGCCTGTCGCCGGATGGCGCACTGCCCGAAATCGTCGAACTGCCGGGCCATCCGTGGTTCGTCGGCGTCCAGTTCCACCCGGAACTGAAGTCGAAGCCGCTGAGCCCGCATCCTCTGTTCATCGATTTCATCCGCGCCGCCATCGAGCAGAGCCGGCTGGTTTAATCCGGCTGGTCCTTCAGGGGCCGGTCTCGCAGGGAGGGTCGACTTATGACAGACGCCACTACGCTGAACCGCACCGTAGAGGTCGGTCCGCTTTCCATCGCCAACGACCGGCCGTTCGTCCTGATCGCCGGTCCCTGTGCCCTTGAGAGCCGGGAGCACGCGCTGGAGACCAGCCACGCGCTGGTCGAGCTGACGCGCAAGCTCGGCATCGGCCTGATCTACAAATCCTCCTTCGACAAGGCCAACCGGACTTCCCTTGGGAGCAACCGGGGCATCGGACTGGAGACCAGCCTGCCGATCCTGGCCGAAGTCCGCGAGACCTGGGGCTGCCCCGTCCTGACCGATATCCATCTGCCGGAGCAGTGCGGTCCTGTTGCGGAAGCGGTCGATGTGCTCCAGATCCCCGCTTTCCTGTCCCGCCAGACCGACCTGCTGCTGGCCGCCGCCGCAACCGGCAAGGCGATCAACGTCAAGAAGGGCCAGTTCCTGGCCCCCTGGGACATGAAGAACGTCGCGTCCAAGCTCGCCAGCACCGGCAACCAGAAGATCCTGCTATGCGAGCGCGGCGTCAGTTTCGGCTACAACACCCTCGTTTCGGACATGCGGTCGATCCCGATCATGGCGCGAACCGGATATCCCGTCGTCTTCGACGCCACGCACTCGGTCCAGCAGCCGGGCGGGCAGGGTGAAACGTCGGGCGGCCAGCGGGAATTCGTGCCCGTGCTGGCGCGTGCGGCCATCTCGATCGGAGTTGCCGCCGTCTTCATGGAAACGCACCAGGACCCTGACAAGGCGCCGAGCGACGGCCCCAACATGGTCTATCTGAAGAACCTGCCGGGCATCCTCGAAACCCTGGTCCAGTTCGACCGTCTGGCTAAGGCCAATCCGCTGTTCTGATCGACTTTCGGGACGTCGTTCATGTCCCGAATAACCTTTCCTGCAGTCAACTTGTCACTGCAATGCCCTGTCTCGACCGGCTAATCAAGGCGATCACCAACAGCGCCGAAGGTGGCCCATGGCTGCACCACAGAAGGACTCGGCAGAGTCCATTGAACACGTGCCGGTGGCAAGTGCCGATGTCAGTGGGGCCGAAGCACTTCCCTACTACATAGCGGCGCTCCTGCCATCGGGTACTCCCCGGTGGAACGATCAGTCCAGTCTCGGCAGCCCCGCTACGGTCACCTACAGTTTCATGACCGCGTCGCCCGATTACGCCTGGTTCGACGATTCGTTCGGCTTCGCTCCGATGTCCGGCGTCCAGCAGGCTGCCGTGCGCGCCGCACTGGCGACATGGGCGGAAGTTGCCAACATCACGTTCAAGGAAGTGCCGGACGCGGGCGATGGCGGAGAGATCCGATTTGGGACCAACAACCAGAACGGCGCCAGCGGCGGCTACACCTACTTCCCCAATTCCGACCCGGCCGGCGGTGACGTCTACATCGCGAACGATCAGGATTCCAACAAGAACCCGGAGTCCGGCAACTGGGGCTATCATACTCTCGTCCACGAAATCGGCCATGCGATCGGGTTGAAGCACCCCGGCGATTACGATGCCCATGGCGGCGGAGCAGAAGGTCCCTTTCTGCCGGCGGCCGAGGACAACCACCAGTTCACGACGATGTCGTATACCACTCAACCGTGGACCAACTACGGCACCTACGGTGCCGCACCGGCACTCTATGACGTCGCGGCGATCCAGTATCTCTATGGCGCCAATCTGAAGACGCGGCCCGGCGACGATGTCTATCAGCTGTCCAATACGGAAACCGCCTTCACGAAGGTGATCTGGGACGGCGCCGGGTCCGATACGCTGGACGCGGGCGCCCAGACGCGCGGCGCCACCATCGACCTGCGGGAAGGGGCGTTCAGTTCGATCGGAACCAATGGTGCCGGCGGCAGCGCCGTTAACAACGTATCGATTGCCTACGGCGCCAGTATCGGCAACGCGAACGGCGGCAGCGGCGACGATACGATCACCGGCAATGCCCTTGCCAACCGTCTCAACGGCGGGACCGGCAATGACAAGATGTACGGCCTCACCGGTAAAGACACCTTCGACGGCGGTCCCGGCAGCGACGTCATCGACGGAGGGGAGGGGCCGGATACCGCCCTCTGGTCAGGCCCGCGCAACGCTTATGCCATTTCCCTGAACGCCAATGCCGACGACACCGTCGCGGATTCCTCCGGGACCGACCGCATCGTCGGGAACTCGATCGAGCATTTCGTCTTCGCGGACGGAGAATACGTCACCGATACCGCCAGCACCGCGGCGCAGGTCTATCGGCTGTACGGCGCCACCCTCGGGCGGGAACCGGATGCCGGTGGGTTGAAGGGATGGGTCGGCGCCATCGACTCCGGTTCGCTGACGCTCAGCAAGGCCGTAGCCGGCTTTACCGGCTCACCGGAGTTCACCGGACGATACGGCGATCCGGAAGACGCGGCCTTCGTTACCCTGCTGTACCGGAACGTTCTCGGGCGGGAGCCCGATGCACCGGGAATGCAGACTTGGACGACCGCGCTTGGCGGTGGAGAGAGCCGGTCCGACGTGGTGCTCGATTTCTCCGAGTCAGCGGAAAACATCAATCGGACGAGCCCGGGCGTCGAACAGGGATTGAGGCTTCGCGACGACACGGCGGCCCAGGTAGCGCGTCTCTACCATACGACCCTGGATCGCCTGCCGGATGCGGAGGGACTGGTCACCTGGACCAATGCCCTGC
>NZ_JCACHA010000796.1:0-323 GCF_059503625.1 Skermanella sp. | reverse complement strand
CCTGCGTAACGGCGACACGCTTCTGGGAATATCTGACGATTTTACCGGCTCTCCGGAGTTCATCGCGCGTTACGGCACGCTGGATAACGCCGGCTTCACGACGCTTCTCTACAAAAACGTGCTGGGCCGCCAGCCGGACAGTTCCGGTCTGGCCGCATGGACTGAGTCGATCGATTCCGGAAGGCCACGGGCCGAAGTCGTCATAGGATTCTCCGAGTCCGCCGAGCATCAAAGCCAGCGCGCGCCCTATATCGACGATGGAATCATGCTGGATGGCCAAGCCCAGGCCGGGCAGGTGCAAACGGCCGGCTTGGCGCAGTCCG
>NZ_JCACHA010000795.1:9156-9390 GCF_059503625.1 Skermanella sp. | reverse complement strand
ATCCCGATCTCTCCGAACTCGTTGACGATGACGGCGAAGCGCTTTCCATGCGGTTCGGACAGGATGCGGTTCAGCAGGGTCGTCTTGCCCGCGCCGAGATAGCCGGTCAGCACGGTAACGGGGATAGCGGACAGGAAGCGGGGCGGCTGTGGGGGGGGGCGCGGGGGGGGGGATGTGGGCGCCACACCCCCCCCCGACTTTAAAAGGCCGCGTTTACGCCGGCCCCCCCCAGTA
>NZ_JCACHA010000795.1:0-9146 GCF_059503625.1 Skermanella sp. | reverse complement strand
TGGGGGTTTCATTTACGGGCCCAAACCCCGCACAATCTACCCACGGGGCTTTTTACACCCCCCCCCCCCTTGGTCTCGACGCTCCCATGGATCAGCCGCCGAAGGTATTTTATGGAAAGGGCACTACTTCGAAAGGCCTTCCCTTTGAACTAAGGCAGCGTCTTGGTAGGCTTGGCTAAGCCGCCTAAACGAGCACGCAGTCTCGGCATATTTCCTCGGCGGTCCCCGCCATGCAGCATCCGCCAGAACGATCAACCCATCCAGGTGATTGGCCAGTTATGTAAGGTCTTCTCGACTTTAGCCATCCTAAGCTGGGACAGGATTCAGGCTCTGATCCAGAAGAAGCCTTCCTCGCAGATGAAGTCGAGGGCGTCATCAAGGTGCATGACGGCACCGAAGGGACCGGCTGGTCCCCATGCCTCGCGGCGCCACCAGAAGATTTCGACCTCGTCGCTGTCGCCGGTTGGGCACAGGCGCGCGACCGGTGCGCCGGTTCGGTTGCTGAAGAGCGAGTAGCCGCGCCCGGCTCGGCGGGCGTGGATTCCGCCCCTGGGCCAGGGATGGGCCTGGATGCGGTCAAGCAGGGGGTCGGTCTTCGCCATGACGATCTCCACGGGTCGGAACTGTTGGAGTAAACGCTTCAACCGCCTGGAGGGGATCATGGCCTGTCGCGCCCCGCTGCTGCCCGCCGCGTTCTGCCGCTGGCTCGAACCGGCGCTATCGGTCTTCTCATCGCGCTGCCGACCGCAAGCGGCGGCTCTGGCAGTGGGTGCGCTGCTGGCGATCGGTCCGCGCACCGTCACCAATATCCTGCGCGTGCTGGGTTTGTCCGAGCGGACTGACTTCAGCTCGTTTCACCGGGTGCTCAGCCGCAACACATGGTCTGGACTGGCACTGGCCCGTCTGCTCAGCCTGGCGCTGGTGCGCGTCTTCGCGCCCTGCGGTCCCGTGCTGGTCGGGCTCGACCACACCCTGGAACGTCGGCGGGGTCCCAAGATCAGACCGGCGGCACATTACTACGATCCGGTACGCTCGTCGCGCGGCCGCAAGATCACGAGCCGCGGCCTGCGCTGGGCCTCGGTCATGCTGCTCGGCGACGTGCCGTTCGTCCACCGGATCTGGGCGCTGCCGATGATAAGCGCCCTGATCCCTGGCAAAGTGTTCTGCCAGTCCCTGAACCGGCGCTACCGACCAGTCACCGCCTGGGCGCTCAGCCTGCTGCGGATCGTCCGGCGCTGGCTGCCGGGACGCGCCCTGGTCGCGGTGATGGACGGCGAGTTCGCCTCGCTGGCGCTGCTGCGCGCCCTCGGTCCGGCGATGACCGTGGTGTCGCGCCTGCGTCTGGACGTCCGCCTGTTCGACCCGCCGGCGCCCCGCCCGCCCGCCCGGCCGGCGCGGGCGGCGGGCGGTCAAAGGGCCGGCCCAACCCAAACTGACCCAGCGGCTGCGCGACCCGGCCGAGCCCTGGCAACGCTTCGCCCTGCTGATCCGCACCGGCCGCCAGTCCCTGCGCGTGGCCGAATTCATCTCCGGCACCGCGCTATGGCATCATCCGGGCCAGCCGGTGGTCGCGGTCCGCTGGGTCCTGGTCCGCTACCCCGGATCCAAGCGCGACCCCGATGCCCTGGTCTGCACCGACCTCACGGCCGATCCGCTCGTCATCCTCGGCTGGTTCTCCCGGCGCTGGGCGATGGAGGTCACCTATGAGGAAGCCCGCGCCCACCTCGGTGTCGAAACCCAGCGCCAGCACGCCGACAAGGCGGTGTTCCGGACAACCCCGGCCGTGCTCGGTCTGTATTCCCTGGTCGCCTTGTATGTCCAGGCCCATGCCCACCAACTTGACCTGACGTCGCGCGCCACCGCATGGTACCCCAAAAACGCTCCCACCTTCGCCGATGCCCTGGCCGCCGTACGCATATCCTTGTGGAGCGACCTGAATTTCGCCACAGGCTCAAATTCCAACGAAACCGTCCAAATTCCCCGTGTACTCTTCCTCAGACTCATTCAAACCGCCGCCTATGCTCCCTGACCTAAATCACCACCACAGATCAACCACAAACTCCCAGCTTAGGATGGCTAAAATCGAGGTCACCTTGTATTCGGCTTCGGTCTCACCAACGTCGATACTCGACCAATCGCTCGCGACGGCGGGGCTCGGCGCGTTGAGGCCGCGCAGGGTATCGTCGAAGAGACGCTCCAGGTCACGCCGAAGCGCGAGGAAAGGGGCGCTGTGTCCCCCAGTTGCCATGCCGGGATTGGGAGCCCAAGGGATCAGGTTACCAAAAGCCATGATCTGCCCTCCTTTTGAAGCAACACGATCACAACCTTCTGAGCCGGAGGCCCGGCTCGCTTCCCCCGGCCCGCCATGGGCGCCGGGGCTATCCATGATGTGGGTGAAGCCGGGCTCGTCACAAGGGACCGGAGGCTTGACGTCCGGCGTGCCACCCCCATGTCGAACAGCCGCAAGGCGCCGATGACGGGCCTTGCGGCTGTCTTCGAGAACTTGCCGACGGCCCGGAATACACCTTCCTTCGACAACACCCTCCGGCCTGGCTGAGGACGGCGATAACGTGGACCGGATAACGGGTCGGAAGGGGCAGGCATCCGGTGCTGTCGGGCAGCGGTGCGCTACCGCTCGGCTGATGATCGCCGGGCCGTCGATCATGCACGGGAGAGTTGGTCATGCATGAGAGAGTTGATGGCTATCCGACTTCGGACGATGTGAGGAGAGTGTCCGATCTCTTTCGAGAGTTGGAGAGGCGAATGCCGGGAGATCGGATCGCCCTGGGAGAGGTCGCTGAGGCCACCGCTGATCGCGCCTTCGGCCTTATGCTGCTGGTGTTCGCGCTGCCGAACGCGATCCCGCACGGAATTCCCGGCCTGTCCACCCTGTTCGGGCTGCCGCTGCTGATCGTTTCCGGGCAGCTCGTGCTCGGCTCGCGCAGACCGTGGCTGCCAGGCTGGCTCGCCGCGCAAACCGTACCCGGCGAGGCGCTGCGCCGGATAATGAGGAGCAGCTTGCCCTGGGTGGTCCGCATCGAGCGGGTTCTCCGGCCTCGGTGGCCTTGGCTAACGCAGACCGTGGGAGAGCGCCTTGCCGGAGTCGTGTGCCTGCTGCTGGCCGGCATCCTGGCGCTGCCGATCCCGTTCGCCAACGCGCCCATGGCCCTGGCCATTTGCATCATCGCACTCGGCCTGCTCGCACGCGATGGCGTTGTCGTGATGGTCGGGTATACCGTAGCCGTGGTCGGGACTGCGGCCGTATCGGCTGGCCTTATCGCGCTTGCCGACACGGCGCTGAAGCTGTTCCAGTGATCCGGGACCGTTCGAATCCTCTCGCGCCGCTCACATGGAATAACTGGAAACCGTCCACGAAGTGAATGCCGAAGTGGCGCCATGACCTGAGGAGAGCCGCTGCTCCAATGAGATGGAGGTGTGCGCCCGAAGACCAGTAGGAGGGTGGCGGCGAAAGCCCTCTACGGTGAAGATCCAGCGAACCACACCGGCCACGAGTCATGCGGTGCGGCCTGCGGGGGCCGGGGTGAGGCGGCGACAGCGATCCTGGAGGATGCAGCGGACAATCCCAAAAAAATTCCGCTGCACGGCGCCTTTGGTCCCTCTTGACGCACGATGGCGCGATACCAAATCCACCATCGCCAGGGGCCCTGTGAGGGACTTGGCAGGTTACCGCGCCACATCTGGCGCGCCTATCTCGTATCCATGTTGCTCAAGAGGAGGATGTGGCTATGGGCATGATCGACTTCTCTCCGCTGTTCCGATCGACCGTCGGCTTCGATCGGCTCCCCGGCCTGCTCGACGATGTCATGCGTCGTGAGCCGGCGGACAACTATCCGCCCTACGACATCGAGAAGACGGGCGAGAACTCCTACCGCATCACCATGGCGGTCGCCGGCTTCGCGCCGGAGGACGTCACGATCACCGCGCAGCCCAACCTGCTGGTGGTCTCCGGCCGGAAGCAGAGCCAGGACGACGTCCAGTATCTGCATCACGGCTTGGCGATGCGCGCCTTCGAGCGCCGCTTCAATCTGGACGACTACATGGAAGTGAAGAGCGCCTCCATGGAGCACGGTCTCCTGTCCCTGGAGCTTGCCCGTGAGGTGCCCGAGGCGATGAAGCCCCGCACTATCCAGATCAGCGGCGGCTCAGAGCAACAGCAGAAAACCATCGAAGGCGGGAGGTGACCTGATCGGACTTCGATGGAGCCGCGACAAGAGGAAATGTGAAGAGAGGACATGTAACGACAGGCTAAGGAGGACGACATGAGTGTCCGCGATCTCATTCCGTGGGGCCGCGATCGCAGCAGCCCCACCGTGCGGGGTGGTGAAGTCATGGATCCGATCCTTTCCCTGCACCGTGAAATGAACCGTCTGTTCGACGACTTCTTCGGGGGTGCCGGCAGCCGCCTGCCGTCGGTCGGCTTCGGCGGCCCGGGCTGGCCCCAGACCGATGTCGTTGAAAACGACCAGGAGTACCGGGTCACGGCCGAACTGCCGAGCCTGGAGGAGAAGGACATCGATCTCACCTTCCAGGACGGCGTGCTGACCCTCAAGGGCGAGAAGAAGGTGGAGCATGGCGGCGAGGGTGCCCGCTACACCGAGCGCTATCATGGCCGCTTCCAGCGCTCCATCGGCGTGGGGCCCGACGTGGACGAGGACAAGGTAAGCGCCTCGTTCAGGAACGGCGTTCTCACGGTCGTACTGCCCAAGTCGCCGGAGGCGGAGAGCAAGGTCAAGCACATCTCCATCAACGGCGGTGGTGAAAAACGGTGAGTGAGCCTTGGTGAGCGCGCTGCCCGGCCAGTCCGGCGGGCGGCGCGCCGGCATCGTCCGCGTCAGGGAGGATGTCATGTGGATGGAAACGGAAACGCAGCAGGTCGATACCAAGCTTGATGTGTTCAGCAGCGTGGCCTGGGAGATCGCCCCCTCTCCGGCAGGCCTAGGGGCTCAGCCGCAGCCTGCCAATGACTCTGCCGATAAATCCAGTTGGGCAGTTCAGTCGACCGTCTTGCCGGCCGGTGCGATGGCCATCATTCACAAGCCCGGGCGCAGCGCAATCTCGTCCGGCAAAGCCAGGGCGCGCGAGTGGGTCATGAGCTTCCAGCCATGCTCCGCGCAGTTCATCGAGCCGCTCATGGGCTGGTGCGGTGGCGACGATCCTCTGCGGCATGTTGAGCTGAGATTTCCGTCCCGGCAGACCGCGATCGAGTTCGCACAGCGTCACGGCATCGCGTACGAGGTGAGCGATCCGCCGGGTGAACGGCATGCGGCTGTTAAACCCGCGGCCCTGCCGGCAGCGGCGCTGGACGATTTGACGTTGATCGGTCTGGACACGGCCGGGAGCGATGTTTCGCGCTGGTCGGCCGCGGAAGTGGAGCGGGCCATCCTTGATCCGGCCCGGATGTTCCGCGATCCATTCGACGTGGTTGCCGATTCGGACCTGACGTCGGCCGAGAAGCGCAAGATCCTGAAGTCTTGGGAATGGGACGCGCTCCGCATCGAGGCAACCCAGTACGAGGCGCCGTTCGAGGATGAGCCTTCGCGGCTGGAGGAAATCCGGGCAGCGCTGCGTGCGCTCGACAGCCCAGTGCCGTTGCCGATCCCGGCGAACGTCAATGTCTGCCTTGAGCGGGAGGCGGTCAGGGTCGCCTGAAGGGGCCGGCAATCGGAAGGTGTCATGATCTGCGTAACGACCTGCGTGACAGCACTTCGGAGACGCCATGGATAACAAAACCCAGTTCAACATCTGGTTCGTGATCGTCGCCTTCCTGGGCGTGCTGGCCTTCCAGTACGTCTGGCAGGCGGCGCGCACCGTTGCGACCATCCCCTACAGCGAGTTTCAGCAGTTGGCCCGGGATGACAAGGTCGCCGAAGTGGTGATCACTGAGAACCACATCCAGGGCCGGCTGAAGGAGCCGCTGCCCGATGGCCGGTCCCAGTTCATCACCCGCAAGGTAGAGTCCGATCTGGCCAGCGAACTGGCAGCCAAAGGCGTGACCGTGACGGGCGCCACCGAGGAAACGTTCGTCGGGCAGGTGCTGTCCTGGGTGCTGCCGGCACTTGTGTTTGTTGGCGTGTGGATACTGCTGATGCGCCGGTTCGCCGGTTCGGGACTGGGCGGCGGCTTCATGCAGATCGGTAAGAGCAAGGCCAGGATCTACGTCGAGACGGATACCAGGGTCACCTTCGACGACGTGGCCGGCGTCGATGAGGCCAAGGAGGAGCTGCGCGAAATCGTCAGTTTCCTCAAGGACCCGGCGACTTACGGCCGTCTCGGTGCGCGAACGCCCAAGGGTGTCCTGCTGGTCGGGCCTCCCGGTACCGGCAAGACGCTGCTGGCCCGCGCCGTAGCCGGTGAGGCGGGTGTGCCTTTCTTCTCGATCAGCGGCTCCGAGTTCGTCGAGATGTTCGTCGGCGTCGGCGCCGCGCGCGTGCGGGACCTGTTCGAGCAGGCGCGGGTCAAGGCGCCGGCGATCATCTTCATCGACGAGCTGGATGCGCTGGGCCGCGCCCGCGGGGCCTATCCCGGCGGCGGCCATGACGAGAAGGAAACCACGCTGAACCAGTTGCTGGTCGAAATGGATGGCTTCGATCCCCGCAGCGGCCTGGTGCTGCTGGCGGCGACGAACCGCCCGGAGATCCTCGACCCCGCGCTGCTGCGCGCCGGGCGCTTCGACCGGCAGGTGCTGGTCGACCGTCCGGATAAGGCGGGGCGCATCCAGATCCTGCGCGTGCACCTGAGGAAGGCCAAGGTTGCCACCGAGGTGGATGTGGAGCAGCTTGCGGCTCTGACCCCCGGCTTCAGCGGCGCCGACCTCGCCAACCTGGTCAACGAGGCGGCGATCATCGCCACGCGCCGGGGCGGCGAAACGGTGACCATGGCCGACTTCACCGCTGCCGTGGAGCGCATCGTCGCCGGTCTGGAGCGGCGCAACCGCCTGCTCAACCCGTTCGAGCGCCGGGTGGTGGCCTACCACGAGATGGGACACGCCCTGGTCGCCATGTCGCTGGCGGGCACCGATCCTGTCCATAAGGTGTCGATCATCCCGCGCGGCATCGGCGCGCTCGGCTACACGATCCAGCGGCCGACCGAGGATCGCTTCCTGATGACCCGCGAAGAGTTGGAGAACAAGATGGCGGTGCTGCTCGGCGGCCGGGCGGCGGAGCACATCGTGTTCGGCCACCTGTCCACGGGAGCCACCGATGACTTGGCCAAAGTGACGGACATCGCCCGTGGCATGGTGGTGCGCTACGGCATGTCGGATGCGCTGGGGCACGTCGCCTACGAGACGGACCGCTCCTCGCCGCTGCTTGGACCCGTTCCCGGCGGTGGTCTGGTGGAGCGCCGCTACAGCGACGAGACCGCGCGTGATATCGACCATGCGGTGCGCGGCATTGTGGACGCGGCGTTCGGGCGCGCGGTCGACGTCCTGACGCGGCGCCGGGACGATCTGGAACGGACGGCTGCGCGCCTGCTTGAGAAGGAGACGCTGGAGGAAGCCGACCTGCGTGAGCTGGTTGGTGAAGTCCCCAACCCGCCCGTTCCATCCCGAACCCCCTCCCTATCGGCGGCCGGGGCGTGATCCGGCCCCGTGCTGGGCCGGAGTGCTTTCATGGAGGGAATCATGACGTACGCGACGTGGAAGGAAAGGAAGGACAAGGGATTCATCGACATCGTGAACCTGGTGCTCGGCGCCGTTCTGTTCCTCGGGCCGTGGCTGTTCGGCTTCGCGGAGCAGCCGCAAGCGGCCTGGAACGCCTGGATCACCGGCATCGTTATGATCGGCCTGGCGGCGGCGACCTTCGCCTTCGCGGAGTGGGAAGAGTAGATGAACCTGGTGGTTGGCCTGTGGGCGGTGGCGCCGCCCTGGATCCTTGGGTTCGCCGGCGACGCTTCAGCGACATGGAGCCACGTGGTCGTCGGCCTGGTGGTGGCGGCGTTGTCGGCGGCTCGGAGTTGGTACTTCCACCAAAACCCGCCCCGGGCAACCGCGTAAGTCCGATAGGTGGGATTGGCGCGGTGCGGCGACGCCGAGGGTAATGGTCCGGACCGGGGCGCGCATCGCTCCGGTCCGGACCGGGCCAACTCCTCCTGTCCTGATCAAGCGGAAAGCGCTACATCACCGAAAGCTACCGGCAGCCCCGGATCTTCAAGGCTCAAAGGTCAGTCCGGGCGACTGGGGCTGGTCGCCGGGCCGCGACCCGCTCGCGCCGCCGTAAGCTTTTGCAGGGCGACGCAGGCTGCGGCATCAGCATGGCAAGTACCCACAGGGGCGGTGCCGCGAGGACCGGCGAAACGGAAATCAGCAAGGCGGCAAGGGCCATCGCCACGGGATAGGAGAAGACGTCGCGCCGGACTGAAGTTCTCCTATCCTCCTGATCTGACGGATCCGTCTCGGGCAGATCGGCGGCGCTCGTGACCGTACCCTCTCGGTGGCCATCAGATCCGGGAGGTAAGGCTTTATGGCCTGATATCGCCGAGGGCGTCCCGGAGATCATGCCGTCCTCCGATCCTGCCAGTTTCGCTGCGCCTGGGGGCTGAGCGCGCCGAGCAATAACCGGCCTGGTTCGAGGGGGCTGTAAGGATCGAACACCCGGGTGTCGGGAGCCCAACGGGCCAATGCGCTGACCTGGGGATGGAGAGGAACCAGCGTCCTCTCGCCGCCGCGAAGCTTTTCGATCGCACCGATCAGACTTCCCGTCCGGCTGATTTCCGCCGTCACCTCCTCGGACCGGCAGCCGAGATGTTCCGCCAGGAGCCTGTCGCGCAACCCGGCCACGGCCGCCGCGATGTCGGCCCGTCCCAAAGCTTCAACAGCGAGGTCGCTTTCGGTGTCCACACCCATGGAGCGGTTCGCCAGGTTCGACGATCCGATCCTCATGAACGTGTCATCCATGATCATCACCTTGGCATGAACCTTCACATCGTGTTCGCCCGACACCACCGGATAGTAGAGGGCGAGACGGCCGTAACGATCGGCCGCCCGGAGGTGCTCCAGCACACGTGCACGGCCGACGCCCATCGTGGCCTCCTCCAGCCAGCCCGAAGCCCGCCGGGGCAGCACGAGCACCACTTCGGGACCGCTCGGGCGGGAAAGGCTCTCGGCGAGCTGGTAGCTGATCATCCCG
>NZ_JCACHA010000794.1:0-9425 GCF_059503625.1 Skermanella sp. | reverse complement strand
CATTCCACCCCGCCGTGCCGTCATTGTCGGTCCTCCCCTTGATCATGTATTTCTCGTTTCCATACAGTAGCTTGGCTAATTTTATCAACTCAAATTGTATTTGTATTGATAGACCTCTGATTTCAGCATGATGTATCTTAACTTCCGATAATCTTGAATTATCGGAAGTTATGAGGAGCAGCAGGAATGGACGGCGGTGGCACGGCGCTGCCGCTGTTGTCGGCCGTGGTACCAGGGCAGGGGGCTTGGCGAGCCGCGCAGCCACGATTGTTCCCGCATCGATCCGACCAAGGCCACCAGGTTGTGAGCAGTGGGAGGGGCAGGGTGCCGCCAAGCAAGTTCGGGGAGGATTCAGTCCGGGTTGCCACCGGGTTCGAGCCCAGGTACCGGTGGTTTGCTCCGCGGCGTTCTCCGGCGGGCGGGGGCGGGTTTTTCGGTATCATTCCGGCGCCGCGGTCGCGGCTTGCGCACTGTTTTGCCATTGCTGTCGGCATCGGCGCTGACCCGCACGGCGGAGCGCCATAGCAGATAGGTGTTCTCGCGCCGCGCCTGGTTTTCCGGCAGCAGGGCAGGGGGGACCCGGCAGTCCGGTTCACCTGGTCGCGGACCCCAGGCCGCCAGCCAGGCATCCTGTTCAGCGAGAACGGCTAGACGGTCGCGCCACAGGTCGTCGGGGGTGACCCAGTGCGGATGGGCTGGCGTGCCCCCAGTCACCGCCAGCAGTGCCGCCGCCAGCTGGCGCGCGACCGGTGGGGCTGTCGATCCGTCATGCTGGGTCGTCCACGCCTCCCGGATCGCCTCGTCAATTTCCAGATCCGTCACGCACAATAACTCCTCAAGATTCCCACATACAGGGAACAACATCAGGCAACCAGCCGGAAAATCGGCAGCAGCCCTTCCACGAACGTTCAACGGGAGAGGGAACGGAGATGCGGCACAAAGAGACAGCGCCAGCCCGGCACGGAGATACGAGCCCGTTCAAGGAGCCATCAGTTTGCGTACAGTTGCAGTCGATACGCCGAAATCCTTCGCCACCCGTGCCGGGCTCAGCCCTGCTCTGACGGCCGCGCGGACCATGCTGGCCTTCGCAGGCGGGATGTCTGTGACTGGCTCAGGGTTACGAACGATCCGGCCAACTGCCGGGCTCTTCGGCTCCATCACCGGCGGCACTGTCCGGCTGCTGTCGCCCGCTTCTGAAGCCGGGCCAATGCCCCGCCGGCGCGCCTCGCCGATGGCGACACGGATCAGGTCAACCAGGTCGTTGTTTTCAAGCTGGCCGACATCCCGCACGAGATCGGGCAGTTGGGCCCGGCGCCTGTGGCGCAGAGCCTGGTGACCGTCCTGGGAGGAGGGCCGATCAAACAGGGTGAGCTGTGTCTCGTTGATGACTGACATGGATATCAAGTGGTTCAGGAAAGGGTATCGAACAAGGCGGAACACCGGGAGCATGGCTGGTCGTCCCAGGAGATCACTTCCAATGGTCGGGAACGTACGGGATCATGCCCTCAGCGAAGGCAGTTTCCTGAACTTCGCTTCGGCCATGACTATGTCCGGGGCCGATCAGCAGCGGGCCGCAGCTTCGATGATCCGGGCGATCTCATCCAGCATTGCCGTATCGTCGCCGGCCATGCCGTCCATCGAAGCCATGCGCGTCACAACTCTCGACGTTATCGCTTCCTCGACGGTATCCTCAGCGTAGGTATAATAGATTACAGCACTGCTGCCATCCCGGTTGCTTCGTCCCTCAATCTGCTGCAGTTGCACCGCCGAGTGCCGCATGTCGTGGATCACCTGCGCGCGCGGACGGTTGCCGCCGGGCAGTTCGCCCTGATGCAGCGAGATGCTTTCCGTCACCGTGAAGATCACGGCATCCAATTCGCCACTCTGGTACGCGTTCCGGGTTGTCTCGTTCTCCTCAGCGCTGCGTTTTCCATTGATCTGGCCTACTTTCCAGCCGCGATCACGCAGCACCTCTTCGATCATTGCGCCGGTTTCCAGGAAAGCGACGGAAACCGCGACCTGGTGGCCGTTCAGAAGGAGGTCTTCCATGAAGTCAGCCTGTCCTGGCACGCGCAGAAGGCTCGCCTTCTGGCGAAAGCGAATTTCCGCTACCCTCCCGGTCGGGTGTCTGGTGCTGCCGCCGGCGAGCCCCAGTTCCTTACGGAATTCCCGCCACGACAGCTCATAGAGGCGTCGCGACCGGGCATCAAGTGCAATGGGGCCAAGTGCGCGTTGGACCTCCGGCCACCCGACGATGTCGGCAGGACGCCGACGCATGCCGATCGCACCGCCTCCTCTGTAAAGCAGATCGGAAATAACTGTCCGATCCCGCTGGTTGGCTTCCCATTTCCAGTTCTTCCAGCGCCCCCTGGCCCTGCCGATGCGCAGATGCTTCATCAGGTCTCTGAAGCCGGCGAGATCATGGGTTGGCCGTCCTGCGGCATGACCGAGAAGGCGTCCCAGGTATGACAGTTCGTGAGGCGCCTGCCCTGCGGTAGCGCTGAGATAAACCACGAAGCCTGCCGCATCGGCCATATGTCGGCAGGCCATGCTCTGCTGACTGTTCGGATTCCGTAACCGGTGCGCCTCGTCGAACACGATCAGCGGCCAGACTCTTTTCGGCGTGCCCAGTTTCGCCAGTTCATTGTTCTTTGCCCGGATCGAGCGCTTCACGCTCGCTGCCGGCGGGATCAGGAGGGATTTGATCCGCTCGTAATTGATAATCGTGACATCCCTGGGTAGTGAACCGGACAGATGTATGGTCCGGCGCCACTGCGCCACGGCCCCTTTCGGGCAGACGATCAGGATCTCCGTCTCGGGCATGTCAGCCAGCGCCAGCCAGGTCGCCAACGTCTTGCCCAGTCCTGTCATGTCGCCGAGCAGAAACCCGGGCCGCCCAGCTTTACGCGCTGCCAGGATCGCATCGACTGCCTGGATCTGATGAGGTCGTGGAACGAAGATGTCCGTGCCGGTCCCGCTGGAGAGATCCGCCCCGTACGTGGTTGACATTCCTGAGTCCGCTGTAATTCCCATGATCATTCGTATCCGGAGCGGAGCTCATCCCGAAATCAGCGCTGCTTATTGATCCAGTCATCCGCCTGGCTGCTTCTCACCACGATGTCCCCGGACGCCGGCGGCACAATCGCTGGAAAAGAGAGGCTGAACGCTGCTGTCCATCATTACAGAGGCGCATCGTCATCTCCCCCGCTGTCATCATCCATGACGTCCTCCCCCTCCGCCAGAGCCGATGCGGCTGCATCGCGCAGAACCCGGACCGGCGAGCGCCGTCCGGCTCCGCGGGCCTGCAGTCCGGTCTCAAGCAGTTCGAGCAGGGTGACGACCTCCCCGGTTCGGAGCACGACTTCATGCCGGCCCAGCCGCCGGGTGAGTTCGCCGGGCTTGGGGCTGCGCACCCGCGGTGGCGGTGGCGGCGTGCGGATGATCCGTGGGGCCCAGTCGACAAAGGCGTCACGCATCGGGGGCTCGACGCCCCAGCGCCTGGCGATGTGGCGCAGCACATCAGCCTGCCGGTCGGACAACTGGCCATAGGCGACATAGTGCAGCAGGAAGGTGGAAACCCAGGCGCGATCGTTGGGCGAGCCGTAGGCGCTGCGCCGGGCCAACGATCGGAACAGGCCGAAGTTGCACGCGATCATCTGGAGGGCCTGCCGGCCGCGGTCGAAGCGCCGGCGCAGTGCGCGGTGGCTGAGGTCGGCACCACTGTCGGCTGGATCGGCGCCGCGCTGCTCGGCGTCAATCAGCGCGATCCGAAGATTCCTGATGCGCCAGGCCGGCACTCTGCCCCAGGCTTCACGACTGCTCATGTCCGGCGACCTGCGGTCAAAGCGCTCTGGTGTGAACGCCACATCGTCCACCATTCCGGATCACGCAGACGCGGGAGACGATGAGAAACATACGTCGACCTCGTGTCGGGTTGCCTGTGTGGATTGCTCTCTGAGGTAACCACGTTCGATATCGTACTCGCTCCTGACACCTGAAAAACGTGTGCTGGCATGGTCAGTTCAGGGCCTGCTTACCGGATAGGAGATAAATTCGAGAAGGGATCCATCGGGATCGCGGAAATAGACGCTGATGCCGGTTCCGCGTGCTCCATGTCGCTCGACAGGTCCCAATTCGACTGCGATGCCATGACGCCTCAAATGCCCGACGGCATCTTCGATCGGCCCCGGCCATTCGAAGCACAGGTCGCTTCCACCTGGAGGAACCGGAAGCCTTGCGACAGGAGTGGGCGTCAGTCCGGGACCGTGAACATTGAGCTGTGCCTCTCCAAAGCGATAAACCCAGGCCGCTCCAGTCGGCACCACCTCCGCCCCAAGGACATCATGGTAGAAGGTGTTGGATCGCTCCCAGTCCGAGACGTGGATAACGCAGTGATCGAGCTTGATCGTCATGGCTGTTCCTTGCCTCCTCGTCATTGCCTTTCTGGCAAAGTTTCAAGAGCAGCGCTTCAACGTATATTTCCGCATGTTGTCCGCGATGATCTAAACAGTTGGGACGAGCCTTCGCACGACTGCGCCGACGGTCGCCGCTTCATCCTTAGCGCTCCACCGGTCTCCCCGGATAGCAGGACGCCGTGCCTCAGGGGTCGTGGCCATGACCCACGGCGGCAACTGGCGCCAGTTCGTCCGCTGTTGGAAAAAACCACTCCCAGCCCGTCCTCCCAACGTCGCTGAGCGGAGCACCAATCCGCCGGCTACCTGAATGATCAGTCGATTGCGGCAGCCCGATAGCTCTTCCCGATAGTCTTATCCCCGATCTTGCAGCTGAATCCTTGTGCATGAAAGGGACCTTCCTGCACGACTGCGCGTTACTTGTGGTCGACAGATCATCGCCGGCTACAGCCAGGCGACCGGGCAACTCGGAGAACAAGCATGCCGACTAAGCCACCGAAAGAAAGCAAAGCATCCAAAGAAACCGAGGCGACCAAAGCCGCCAACGAACCGAAGGGAAAAAGCACCAAAGCAGAGCCAGCAAACCCAGAAGGCAAGAAGCCCAATGCGCTCCAAAAGCTGTTGCAGCCGTCCAAGGAGCTGGCCGCTGTGGTCGGGGCTGAGACCCTGCCGCGTGGTGAGGTCGTCAGCAAGGTCTGGGACTATATAAAGAAGCACGACCTGCAAAACCCGGAAAACCGGCGCGAGATCCTGGCGGATGATAAGCTGGAGGCGGTGTTCGGCAGGAAGAAGGTAACAATGTTCGAGATGAACAAGTACCTGTCCCAACACCTTACGTCGCCTTGAACAGGACGACAGACTACAACTGGAACCACTGTCCAGCACGCAATCAGTATGAATCGTTCCCGGAGACACACCCTGACATGCCTGGCAGTTGTCAAAGCCACTGGAAGCCGCGATGCCCATGATGACGGATTACAGGGCCTCCGCCTGCCACGGCGTACAGCCCGGCATTACCCTCTCCGCGTTCTACAACCATACCGCCGACTGGAGGTACTTGAAAACGGGCGCGGTTATCCTGATCAGGGAGAAACCGGCAAAGGACGCCGTTGGTAGTGGTCGTGAGGGTCAGTTCCGCAGCATGAGGACGGTGCCGGACAAGGCCGCTCTCCGGAAGCGGCCACGGATACATCGGGGCGTTGCGCGATGACGGTCGCCAGCGGACATCTGGCTGCTATTGTCGCCTCCTCGCCCGACGGAATCATGAGCTTCGCGCTCGATGGCACCATCCTGAGCTGGAATCTCGGCGCCGAGCGCATTTTCGGCTACACGGCGGAGGAGGCGGTCGGACAGTCGGTGATGCTGCTCATGCCCGATGACCGCGCTGATAAAGACGACCGGCGTTTCGAACAAGTGGCTCGGGGTGAGATCGTCCGTTTCGAGGCACCCAGGCGCCGCAAGGACGGCAGCCTGTTCGAGGCGGCGGTGACGCTCGCACCGATGAAAGCCGGCAACGGCGCCATCGTTGGTTTGTCAGCGATCTGCCGTGACGTCACCGGGCACCGCCACCTGCAGGCAGAACTCAGGAAGAGCGCGCAGCAGTTCTCAGCCTTCTTCGAACAGGCTACAGCTGGCTTGGCAATCGGCGCCCTTGACGGTAGCTTCCTCGTCGTCAATGACCGCTACTGTCGGATTGTTGGTCGCTCACGCGAAGAGTTGCTCGCCCTGCGCATGCACGACCTCACGCACCCCGACGATCTGCCGCTCAATGCCACGCTCTACCAGCGCCTTGTGAACAGCGGCGAACCGTTCGAGATCGAAAAGCGGTACGTGCGGCCGGATGGCTCAACCGTGTGGGTCAACAACAGTGTCAGCGCGATCCGCGACGATGAGGGACGGCTCGTGTCCGTGATTGCGGTGTCGATCGACCTGACCGACCGCCGGCGGATTGAAGCGGCGTTGCGCGAGAGCGAAGCGCGCTTTCGGCACATGGCCGACTCGGCACCGGCCCTGATCTGGATGACGGACGAGCATGGGCACGTCACCTTCGCCAACATGCACTACGATCACGTATTCGGCCGACCTGCCGCCGAGATGCTTGGCGAGGGCTGGGCAAAGATCGTCCTGCCGGAGGACCTCGAACCACACACCAGGGCCTTCGTCGCAGCCTTTCAGGCCAGGATGCCGTTCTGCCATGAGACCCGGGTCCTGGACCGACGCGCACAGGTCCGCTGGCTGCGGTGCGAGGGCGTTCCCCGCTTCGACGACCAAGGCGAGTTCCTCGGCTACACCGGCTGCAACGTAGACATTACGGACGCAAAACTGGCACGTGACGACCTTGAGCAACGGGTGGCGGATCGCACCGAAGCGTTGGTCGAGAGCGAACGGCGCTTCCGCACCATCTTCGACTCCGCCTTTCAGTTCATGGCGTTGCTGACACCCGACGGGACGGTCGAGGAGGTGAACCAGACCGCGATGACGTGGAGCCGGATTGGCCCGGAGGACATCGTCGGGCAACCGTTCTGGCTCGCCGCGCCGATGCGCGACAATCCGTCACTTCAGTCAGCAGTCCGAAATGCGATTGGCCGTGCCGCGGCAGGCGAGGTGGTGCGTGATGAACACGAAATGCGGGGTGCAGGCGACGTGCGTGCGATTGTCGACTTCTCAGTCAAACCGGTCCTCGATGATGCCGGCCATCCACGTCACCTCATTGCGGAGGGGCGTGACGTCACCGAGCAGAGACGCGCCTCCGAGCAGCTGCGTCAGGCGCAGAAAATGGAGGCCATCGGCCAGCTCACCGGCGGCGTTGCCCACGACTTCAACAACCTGCTCCAGATTCTCTCGGGCGGCCTCGGAATGCTTGACCGTCAGATGGATCCGGTCCGTCGTCAGCGGCTGATCGACGGCATGCACCAAGCCGTGGAGCGCGGGGCTTCGCTCACCCGCCAGCTGCTGGCATTTTCGCGTCGTCAGCAGCTCCGGCCCGAGGCGGTCGATATCGGGGCCCGAATCGACGGCATGCGCGACCTGCTCGACCGCTCGCTGCGCGGTGACGTCCAGGTCGAGACCTGCTTCCCGCCTGACCTCTGGCCTGTCGAGGTCGACCCCGGGGAACTTGAACTCGTCATACTGAACCTCTGCGTCAATGCCCGGGACGCCCTGCCGGAGGGCGGCACAATCACCATCTCGGCCGGGAATGCGCCAGACCTGCACGACAGGGGCTTGGACAGGGATTTTGTTAGATTGAGCGTCACGGACACCGGCACCGGGATGACGCCGGAGGTCGCGGCCCGGGTGTTCGAGCCATTTTTCACGACCAAGGACATCGGCAAGGGGTCCGGACTTGGGCTGGCCCAGGTCTTCGGTTTCGTACAGGCCTCGGGTGGTTGGGTTGGTATTGACACCGCCCCTGGCCACGGCACTACCGTTGTGCTGCTGCTGCCAAGATCGGAGAAGTGTCTCTCTGTGCCTGCTCGCCATTTAGCCGAACCCGAACTGCTGCGGGAGGCCGCCGGGCTCGGCCATGTGCTGCTGGTGGAGGACAGCGACGAGGTCGCGGCACTGGCGGAGGAGATGGTAACCACGCTGGGTTATGAGGTGACCCGGGTCGCGAGTGCCGCGGCGGCACTCGGTGCCCTGGCGGATGGCCGTGAGATCGATGCCGTGTTCTCGGACGTCATGATGCCGGGCGGCATGAGTGGCGTAGCACTCGCACGCGAACTCAGTATCCGTCGGCCGGATCTTGCCGTCCTGCTCACAACCGGTGTCGAGGCATCGGCACGTGATGCCATTGCTGAGGGTATTCAGGTAATCCTCAAGCCTTATAGGATGGCCACCCTTGCTACCGCACTTGAAGCGACTATCAAACGGCGGTCGAGCAGGTCAGACAACGAGACTGCCAACGGAATGGGGGAGGTATACTGGTAAGGCTATGCGGAACGTGTCAGAGTTTGTTCGCAGACGGGACGTGCCAGCCGGTGCTGATCGGAAGGTTCTGTCAGCTTTCAGGGCGAGTTGCGCATCGGACAAGCGTGTGACTACCAGAAGCTGTATCATGCTGTGGAGATCAGGTCGCGCAGCGCAGCCACGCGCTGCAAGTGGATGGTCCGGCGACGAGCGAGCGAGACGTTCTGGTTGATGTAGCTGGCCGGTCGCAGGAAGTTGCGGACCTCATCGAAGGCTCGGCAGAAGCGCTGAGCCGCATCGAAGTTCTTGAAGCCGCGCATTGGCCGATAGCGTCCTTTTATGCCCCGGTGATTCTGTTCGATCACGTTGTTTTTTTACTGACTGGTACGGTGGTCGACGTCGGTGCCGAGCTCGTCGGCAATGGCCCTGGGATAGCTGGTATGGCCGTCGGTGGTGACCTGCTCGGGCTCGACCTGGGTGACCGACCTGGCTGAGCGGAGGAACGCCTTGGCCGCAGCCATGTCGCGGGTTTTGCTGAGATAGACGTCGACGAGGTTGCCATCGCGGTCGATCGCCCGGTACAGATAGCACCACTCGCCAGCGACTTTGAGGTACGTCTCATCCACGTGCCAGCACCGGCCGGCCTTGTCGACCCGGCGCTTGCGCAGCCCCTCGGCCAGCAGCGGTGCCAGCTTGGCCTCCCAGTCTCGAACCGCTTCGTGGGTGAACACGATGCCGCGGATCAGGAACATCTCCGCCAAGTCGCGCAGGCTCAGCTTGTAGCGCAACCTCCAGAAAACCACGAGAAACATGATGTCCGTCGGCACCTGGACCCGGTTCAGCGCCGTGCCGGTCCGCTCGTTGAATCGCCGCCCGCAACCCCGGCAGCGGAAGCGCCGGAAACCATGAACCGTTCGCCCCTCCCGCTCGGTGGTTGACGACGAGTGGCAATGCGGGCAGTCCATGGCGGCTCTCTTGATCGCTCAAAACGGGCTCGCGAACCTATCCGTCAACGCCTCTCCCGGCAAGCTGCCCTGAGATCTGACAGAACCACATGGCAAGGTTGAACAGTCATAGGATCTTGGTGCAGAAGGCAAGTCCCGCCAC
>NZ_JCACHA010000793.1:0-9432 GCF_059503625.1 Skermanella sp. | reverse complement strand
CTCACGACACACCATCGCGAAAATTTGGCGCGTCTTCAACTCAACATCCTCTTACTTGGATTGTCGCGCTGCTTACCGCCGGCGGTCTTCAAAGTTCAGCCGCAGCCCACGCGCTTCGTTGGCAAGCGCCGGCTGACCGGTATGCCGCGCCAGGGATTCGGCGCGGCGGAGGCGGGATGCCGCCTCGGCGTCGCCTTCCTGGGCGGCACTTCTGCCGGAGCGGAACCAGAGATCGGCCGCCTTCGCCTTCTGGCCGTTCCTCTCCATCGATTCCGCCGCCAATGCCAGCGCCCGCGCGACGCCCGGCTCGTCGCCGGAAGCGCGGCGCAGGGCTTCCTCCGCCATGAAGGCGTCGGCGGCCTGGACGTAGTCTTTCCGAATCAGGTGAAGCCTGCCGGCCAGATGAAGGCTGTCCGCCTTCATCTCCGGCTGCTCGCCGCTCCGGGAGAGTGTGTCCGAGGCGGCGGTAAGGGCTGCAGCGTCGCGCCGGTCCGCCGCGATCAGGCCGAGCAGGAACGTGGCACGGTTCGCCGCCATCGGATCGTCCATGGAACCGGCGACCTCGCGGGCCAGCCGCTCCGCCACGGCGGTCTCCTTCAGCCGGTAGCGCGCCGTGGCCTCTACCAGCGCCTGGGCAGGGCGGGCGGGACGGCCCCGGCGCGCCAGTTCGTTCCTGGTCCTGGATGCGGTTTGCGCCGCCTCCTTCGGCTTGCCGGCGCGCAGGTACGAGAACGCCAGTTCCTGACCCGCCACGGCGATCGCCGCCACGTCGTCGCGGGCATAGGCGCGGTCCAGGCTGCCGGAATATGCCCGTACCGCCTGATCGTAGCGGCCGGACAGGAAGGCGAAGCGGGCCATTTCCAGGGACGCCGAGATTTCCGCATCCTGCACCGCCTCAGGGCCGGGCGGCGGCTCCGGCGTGCTGCCGCAGGCCGTCAGTATCAGGCACAGGATGGCGGCCGATATGCAGCCGCGATGCCTGCTCACGGGCGCACCTCCAGCGGGGACAGCGGTTTCCGCTCGGGCTGGCCGGGCTGGCCACTTCCGCCGCCCAGCAGCCAATTCCCCTGCAACTGGACCAGCAGCCGCTCCAGCTCCGCAACGGCGGCCTGGGTCTGGTTGATGAACATCGGCAGCTCCGCCGAGGCGGAGCCGGCTTTGCCTGCCAAGTCGCGGATCTGGGGCACCAGCCGGTTGACGTTGCGCAGGACGGTGTTCAGCGATACCAGCGCCGCATCCGCATTGCCGACCACGGGCGGCACCTGGGCGACGGCCGCTTCCAGGTCGCGGATGAGGGTATCGTCCACCAGCATTCGGCCTGCCGAGCCTTCTCCCCGGTCCAGCTCCTCCGTGATGTTCGCCAGGGCCGCCATGACGCGGTCTGTTTTGTCGATGACCGGGAAGATCTTGGTGCTCAACTGGTCGATGATCTGCCCGATGTTTTCGGTGGCGCCGCGTTCCGGCGCCGCTTCCAGCACGGCATAGTCCCAGTCAAGTTCCGTCCCGGTCCCGCGCGTGATGTCGAGGAAGGCGGCGCCCGCTATGCCGAACTGCTTCCGGATCAGCACCTTGGAATCGCTCCGGATGAAGGGCTGCATCGCCTTGTCGATCCGGACGATGGCGTGGAAGTTCTCGGTAGGATTGATCACGATCTCCCGGACCTCGCCGGCCCTGGTGCCCAGCACTTCGACGGCGGAACCGCGCGCCAGACCCGCCAGGCCTTCGGCTGGCATGATGACGCGCAGGGTCGAGGTTGGATTCAGCAGTCCCCGCAGCACCCCGGCCTGGAGGATGGCGGCGACGAAGACCGCCAGCGCCAGCAGCACGAACAGGCCGATGCGCCGGCTGGCGTAGCGGAATTGCCGGGTCTCTGCGGTCATCGCGTGTCTCCCTCGGCAACGAGAGCGTCGCCGCGCACCCGGTACCGGCGGGTGGCGGGAATGGCGGGCTCGTACCAGAGCGCCGGATCGAGCGTGAACCACAGCACGGCGCCGTCGCGGTCGCGCACGGCCCGGATCGCATCGACCAGCGGACCGACGCCGTCGGCCGGCGGTCCCTCCAGGATCACCAGGGCTGGAGACCCGGTGAAGGCGCGGATCAGGTCCGCCCGGATAAGATCGGATGCGGTCGCCTGTCCCGGCAGCACAGTCGGCAGTCCGGGCAGTCCGAAGCCGGCGGACAGCCGGTTCGCCTCGTCCCGGGTTTCTGAATAGGGCCGCGTCGTGTGGTGAAGCTGGGGCAGCAGGATATTGTCGATCAGGCTGAGATACGGGACCCATGAGCCGCGCCGGAAGCTGTGACCGATCCGCCCGCGCAGGGCGTTGGCGTGGTCGGGCTGCTGTCGCGACCAGTCGCGCCCGAGCATGCTGACGGTCCCTTGCAGCGGTGGCGCCAGCCCGCAGGCGGCATCGGCGATCGTCCGCTCGTGCTCTTCGTCGCCCGGATCGATCAGGATCAACTCGCCCGGCCCCAGAGTCAAATCGACCGACAACCCGTCCGTCAGGACGGTGGATGCGAACTCCAGGACCGGCGGCTGGTCCATCGTCTACACCATCACGCTCAGCAGCCCGTTCACCACCAGGGTGAGCAGCAGCGCCCGGAAGAAACCCGACGGCAGCAGCGTCGTGGCGGCCTCGTCGCGGCCGGCGCCTTGCTCCAGCGCGGTGACGCAAGCCGCCAGGCCGATCACGAACCCGATGCTCAGCGACTTCAGCGGCAGGATGGCGTAGCCGGCCGATCCGATGACGGAGAGGATGTTGACGAGGACCTGATCGACCGGCTGCTGGGTGATGCCGAGCGCCAGCGCCGCCAGCATGCCGGCCAGGGGTGCCACAACGACGAACAGCATGGTCAGGCAGAATGTGCTGAGCGACAGCGCCAGCACGCGCGGCAGCACCAGCAGGAGCAGCGGGTCCAGCCCCTGCGCGTCGAGCGCCCGCAGCCGCCCCTCTTCCCGCATGCGGCTCAGCTCGCTGAGGATGATCAGCCCGCTGCGTCCGATCGCCAGCAGCCCGACGGTCAGCGGGGCCACCTCCCGCACCAGGATGGTCAGGATGATCTGGGTGATCTCGTCGTTCTGGCCGACCTGCTCAAGCCAGTAGAGCGCCTGCGACAGCAAGCCCAGGCCGGCCAGAATCGCCGTGATGGCGACCGCCGGGATGCTTTGCAGTCCCGAGATCGCCATGAAGCGCATGAACTCCATCCGGACGGGCCGGCGCCATGTGACCGGCCTGACCATCTGGCGCAGTACAGCCGTTCCGACGGCGGCCGTCGTAACGATCCAGCGCGGTGACCAGGGCGGCAGGGGCGCCGGCTTTCCCGCCTTGACGGCTTGGCCTGTCGTGGCGGCGGTCACAGGCGCCCCCGCAGGAAATAGGTCGTCATCTCGCCCAGCCGCTCCAGCCAGAAGGCGCCGCGCCGGCGGAACACGAAGCCGTCGCGCAGAAGTTCGTAGGTGCTCTGGGTCACCTGGACCATGCCGCCGGGCGCCGAGTTCGCCATGGTCGCCGCCACCCGCACCGCTTCGCCCCAGACGTTGAAGGCGACCTGCCCAAAGCCGATCGCGGAGCCCAGGACCGCCCCGGTGTCGAGCCCCAGCGCGAAGCCCGGCGGACGGCCCAGGCTGGCGAAGATGCGCATGCATTCCGCATCTATTTCCAGCGCCGCACTCGCCAGCCGCCTCGCCGCGTCCTCCCTGTCGTCGGGGTCGAATCCTTCCGCCGCGACGATCTGCTCGTTCAGGATCTTCAGGTAGCGGATACGGTGCCGTTCCGCCGCACCCTGGCAGGACCGGACGATCCGTTCGATCACCACGGCATCGGCGGCGCTGCCCGTAGCCAGCGCTATGTCGTCGGCCATCCGCAGAACCATCACGGTGACATGGGAAAAGCGCATCGCGGCGAGTTGATCGTCGCCCAGCCCGCGCCGGGTGATCTCGTGGAGCAGCAGCCGGTCGCGCTCGACCGACAGGGAAGCGTTACGCAGCCCCGCTTGTCCACCCGGCAGGCAGGGGCCGCCGCGCGCTTCGGCGGTTGCCAATGCCGCAGGCTGCGCAGCCCGCTCTTCCGCGACCGGCGCCTGCGCCCTGGCGAAGCGCGGCGCCAGCAGCCGGCCCAGGATGCGGACGAAGCCGATCGCGTCCTGCTCCGCTTCCGCCGACAATGCTGCGTCCTCGATCCAGACGCAGCCGACCACGCATTCTTCGTTCCGGACCGGCACGCTCAGCAGGCTGCGGCAGCCGGCGGCCTGAAGGTAGATCAGGTAAAGCTCGGCGGTCAGCGGGTCGCTTCCGGTATCCGCCACCGGCAGGATTTCGCCGGAAGACAGGCTCGCGGCGAATTGCGGGCACTGGTCCAGCGGGATTTCCGCGGCGTCGGTGTGGCCCCGGCTGTCGCGGTCGAAGCTGTTGGCGCAGACCAGCAGGCGGTCCTCGATCCGCCACAGGCTGATGCCGCGCGCACCCGTGGCCCCCGCCATGATCTCCGCGGCGCGGCGCAATGCGGCCCCGTCCGCCGGGTTCCCCAGCCCGTCCAGTTCGGCGAGATCGCGCAGGGCGGTGTTCTGGACAGCTAGCGCCCGCTGGCGCCGCAGCAGGTCGCGGGCGCGGCGGTCCGTCCGGATGCCCTGCCATGCCAGGAAGCCGGCAAGCCCGATCGCGAGTGCCATGACCGACCCCGAGAGCATCAGGGTCCTGATGTTGTTGGCCGCGACGAACCCGACGAAGTCCGTCTCCGGCACGATCAGCAGCAGCCACCAGTCGCGCCCGACCGTCTGCCTCAGGGAGGATGCCGAGACGATCTGCCGGGTGCCGTCGATCTCCATGAGGGCGCGCGTCTCGCCGCTGATCCTCACCCGGTCGAAGGCTTCACGGATCACCGGCTGGCCAAGTTCCTCGATGCGGGCGGGTCGCGGCGCGTCGTCCTCGCCGCGGAGCAGGGCCGCCGCATCGGGAAGGGCCACCAGACTTCCGTCCCCCTCGGTGATCAATGCGCGCCCGGTACGGCCTACGTCCAGCTGGCCCAGGAACTCTCCGATCGCCGCAAGCTCGACATCGGCGCCGACCACCGCCGACACGGAGCCATCCGCCCGGCGGGCGGACTTCGATACCGTGATGCCGGGCTTCCGGTTGGAGAAGAAGACGTAGACGTCGCTCCAGAACAGCCCGTCGGCTGCGGCGGCGCCCCGGTACCATGCCCGTTCGGCGGGATCATAGGTGTCGGCGGGATCTTCCTCGGTCGCGGTGACGGCGCCGTCCGGCGTCCGCCGTGTCCAGGTGACCCGGCGCTGTCCTTCCGACCTGACGATCCGCTTGGTGTCCAGCCCGCCTGCCGCCGAACGCTGCACCATCAGGAAATCGCCCCCGGCACTGCCGACATACAGGGATGTCAGCCGCGTGCGGCTGCGCATCAGGGTCAGCGCCAGCGCTTCCGACCCAGGGCCGAGAGGGTCTGCCGCGATGGCGCCGGCGAAAACCTCGGCGGTATCCGCCGCCGGTTCCAGCCATGCCGTCACCTGCGTCCTGACGCGCCGGTCCAGGGCCTCGATCAGATCCTGGCTCAGGACCAGGGCATCCCGCCGGTTGACGGTGTAGGAATAGTAGGCGGTTCCGGCCAGCGCCCCCGCGATCAGCAGCACGCCCAGGATCGGAACGCCCAGCCGAATGACGCGGCGGAGGCGGTCGTGGAACGCCACCGCCGGATCCGTATCGACGTCGATGACATCCCGCCCGCGCACGACCGGCTTTCCGGGGTCAGCTCTGGATATTGCGGCTCAATCGGTTGCGCAGCCGGTCGGCCTGCGGGTTGGAAACGTTGCGGCTGACCAGGACGTCCACCGGACGGACCTGACGCCGGTAATACGTGGAGTTCCAGGCGTCGCGCGGCGCTATCACCGAGCCATCCAGGCTGACGCCGCCGTACAGCCCCTTGGAGCGGGAGAACGCCAGGATGTCCGATGTCTGGACCTGGGCACCGGCGCCGACAGGGCCGGCGGCCACGCTGGCGTCTGCGCCCAGCTTGAAGGAGTTGCTCAGCATCGCGTCGGCGCCGCGCTGGGAGCGGATCATCAGGATCACTTCCGCTACCTCCGCACCGGCCTGGAAGCCGACGCTGCCGGAGGCTACCGTGTAGAAGGCGGGATAGCTCCAGTCGCGCGAGTCGTCGTGGACCATCAGGACCCCATTGCCGCCGGCGCCGCCGAAGATGAAGCCGGCCCGGACGAAGGTCGGTACGATCAGCACGCCCCGCGCACTCGGCAGGTTGTCGCGGAACCACGTCATTTCCGGATCGCGCAGGAAATTGATCAATGTCGCATCCGCGTCGCTGACGAGTGCCGCGGGATCGCCGGACGACTCCGGGGGAGTCGATGCGCAGGCGGCCAGCACGAACGATGCGGTGACGCCCTGGGCGCCGAGCGTCAGAAGCCGGCGGCGTGACAGCGAACCATTCATGGAATTTATCCTTTTTATCGTTGGGTCGGCATGCCGGTAACACGCAGACCCCTCGATCTTTCCATGAACGCGCCACTTCCCGGAAGGTGTTGACTGTATGTAACGCTGTTGGGGAGGTGTTAGTTAAGCCGTCCGCCCGGCTGCTTCGACAGGCTGCGCTGCATCGCCTTGCGCCCGTCGCAGTCCCGTTCCTGCTCGCCGCGCTCGGAACCGTCCTCCGGAATGGGGCAGTCGTGCCGTGGAGCGTCTGTGCCGCCGGTCGCCACCTCGTCCTGAAGGGCCGTCATGTGACGGGCGAGCGAGGCCTCGGCCTCGGCCTCCATCTCGCGGTAATGGCGGATCACGGTCTCGCCGAAGGCGGTCAGGCCCGTCCCGCCGCCCTTCCTCCCGCCGACGACGGCGCTGACCACCGGCTGGCGGAAGGTCTGGTTCAGGTCGTCGATCAGCAGCCAGGCCCTGCGGTAGGACATGTCCAACTCGCGGGCGGCGCTGGAGATGGAGCCGCAGCGCCGGATCGCTTCCAGGAGGGCCACCTTGCCGGGGCCGAGCGAACCGGCCGGTTCGAAATCGATGCGCAGCCTGAGCTTCGCCATGGCGGTTGATTCCTCAACTCTGTTCTTGCGGCCCTTAGAGGGCGATGTGCTTTCCCGCCGGTCCCGGAAAGACCCGGTCGAAGGCGACGCTCTTCACCAGGGCGAAGACCTGGACGCCGGCGGTCAGTCCCAGCCGCTCGACCGAGTGCTGTGTGACGCGGGCCAGCAGGAAGGATCCTCCGAGATCGATCTTGACGTCCCGCGACGGTCCGGTTGCCTCGCCAAGCTCGATGATACGGCCTTCCAGCATGTTATGCACGCTGATCCGCGACGGCGGTTCCAGCGCCAGGATCACGTCGCGCGCCTGGATGCGCACTCGCAGCGCCTGCCCGATACCCAGGCTCAGCAGCGGTACCGTCAGCTCGCCGCCGTCGAATCCCAGGGCCGTCAGGCGGGAGGCGGGATCGTGACCGATCACGGTGGTATCCAGCACGGCGCCGGCTTCCGGTCCGCCGATGGCGCCGTCAAGGTCAAGCCGGACCGACAGTTCCGCAACCGTGCCGGTCGCCCGGACCCGCCCGTCGGCGACCAGTACCAGGGTGGTGGCCAGTCTGACCACCTCGTCCGCCGAATGGCTGACGAAGACGATGGGGATGTTCAACTCGTCGCGCAGCCGCTCGATATAGGGCAGGATCTCGGCCTTGCGGGCGGCGTCCAGCGAGGCCAGCGGTTCGTCCATCAGCAGGATGCGCGGCTGGGCCAGCAGCGCCCGTCCGACCGCGACCCGCTGCCTTTCTCCCCCGGAAAGCGTGTGGGGACGCCGTTTCAGCAGCGGATCGATCCCCAGCAGCTGTGCTACCGGCTCCAGCTCGATCCGGCGTTCGCCTTGGGGGACCCGGCGCAACCCGTAGAGCAGGTTGTCGAGCACCGACATATGCGGGAACAGGCGGCTGTCCTGGAAGACGTAGCCGACGCGGCGCTTCTCCACCGGCACGTCGACCCTGCGGGCGCTGTCGAACAGGACGGCGCCGTCCAGCAGGATATGCCCGGCATCGGGCCGGCTGAGGCCTGCGATGGCGTTGATGACTGAGCTTTTGCCCGACCCGCTGGGACCGAACAGCGCCGTGACGCCCTGGGAAGGCGCCTGGAAGGCGATGTCGAGGTCGAACGATCCCTGCCGCCGCTTGATCGCTACGTCCAGCATTCAAAAGTCCCCAATACCGGCATCTCTCAGGGCCTGCCCATCATCCGGCGAACCCGGCGGCCGAGCCATTCCGACAGGATCAGTGCGCTCAGCGACAGGGTGAAGGACAGCGCCACCAGCCGGGCGGCTTCCAGGTCGCCATCGGGCGTCTGCGTCGCGGTATAGATCGCCAGCGGCAGCGTCCGTGTCTCGCCCGGAATGTTCGAGACGAAGGTGATGGTGGCGCCGAACTCGCCGAGGCTGGCGGCGAAGGCCATAACGGCGCCGGAAAGGATGCCGGGAAGCATCAGCGGCAGGGTGATGGTCAGGAATCTGTCGATCGGACCGGCGCCCAGCGTCCGCGCCGCCGCTTCCAGCCCGCTGTCGATCGCCTCGATCGCCAGCCGGATCGCCCGCACCATCAGCGGGAACGACATGACGCCGGCCGCGACCGAAGCACCGGCTGATGTGAAGATCAGGCGGATGCCGAAGTTTTCCAGCAGCCATGACCCGATGACCCCGCGCGTGCCCAGCGTGATCAGCAGCAGATAGCCGATCACGACGGGCGGCAGCACCAGCGGCAGGTGGATGATGCCGTCGAACAGCGATTTCCCCCAGAACTCGGCGCGGGCCAGGATGAGCGCCGCGACGATGGCGAGCGGCAGCACGGTCAGGGTGCTCCAGCTTGCGACCCACAGGCTCAGGCTGACCGCTTCGATTTCCAGGGGGGTCAGCACGTCAGCCCTGGGGAGCGGGGGCTGCGGAGAAGCCGTATTTCCTGAACGCGTCGAAGGCGGCCGGCGATTTCACGAAATCCAGGAACGCCTGGGCGTCCGGAGCCTTGCTGGTCGCCGTGCGCGCGATCGGATAGATGATCGCCGGGTGGCTGTCCGCCGGGAAGGTGCCGACGACCTCGACGCCCCTGTCTACCTTGGCGTCCGTCTCGTAGACGATGCCGAGCAGCGCCTCGCCGCGCGATACGAAGGCCAGCGCCGAGCGGACGCTTTCGGCCCGGACCAGCTTCGGCTCGACGTCGTTCCAGACGCCGAGATGCGTCAGCGCCGCCTTGGCGTATTTGCCGACGGGGACGCTGTTGGGCTCGCCTGTCGCCAGACGGCTGTTGCCGATCCGCTGGAGCAGCGGGAAGTTGCCCTTCTCGACGGTGATCGGGCTGGCAACCGCCTTGGGGGCTATCAGGACCAGCTTGTTGCCGACGAGGTTGGATCGGCTTTCCGGCCTGATCAGGTCGCGCTTGGCGAGATAATCCA
>NZ_JCACHA010000792.1:0-9437 GCF_059503625.1 Skermanella sp. | reverse complement strand
CATAATACCAGTCCGAAAAATTAGGTCCCTGAGCGATCTGGCTAACAAGGGCTGTTTCGACTAGGCGACCAAGACGCGCATCTTCATCGTCAGAAACGGGGCCGAACAGAGCCGTATGCAGGCTAGTATTTGTTAGATAAATCTTGAAGCATGTTTCGCGTTTAAACCGCGCCGCGTTGTAATCAATCCGACGCAGCCGTAAAATTAGAAAAGCAGCTTCAAGGTAGTCAATGTATTTTCGAAGTGTATTTTTTGCAATACCAGATTCTTTTCTAAGATTATCATAAGATATTTCATTGCCTGTATTGTAGGCCAGCATGGTCAACAGGCGCTTCAACTCCTGCACATCGGCGATGCCATAAAGGTTGGGAAGATCGCGCAGCAGAACCTTGTCAACGATATCGTTGGCAATATAGCGCGACATGTCGGAACGCGCGGCTTCGTCCAAGACCGCTTCCGGAAAGCCGCCGAAGTTGATGTAATCGATGAAGTCGGCGTTGAGTATTTCAGCTTCCCATTTATACCAATGGCCGTGCCCTCGGAAATCCAGGAACTCCGAAAAGCTCAGCGGCGGCAGGTGATAGTCGGTGAACCGCCCAGCCCCGGACTCCTGGCTCTTGAGCCGCAATGCCGCCGCAGCCGAGCCGGATACCGTGAACTTCACGTCACGGAAGGAATCCACCAGCGACTTCAGATGCCGCTCCCAATCGGGGTGGTATTGCACCTCGTCGAAGAAAACGAACAGTTCGGCGCCTGGACCATGGCCGTGTTCGTCCATGAACAGGTTGAGCAGCTTCTCCATCCACAGGCCGGTATACAGCGGCGTATCGAGCGAGACATAGAAGATCGCCGACCCCGCGACACCGCCATCAAGAAGGCTCTGGACCGCCTGATTGATCATCACTGTCTTGCCGACCCGGCGCGGCCCCATCAGGACCACGGCGCGGCGGGGTGAGCGGCGTTCGACCAGATCGTAGAAAGCTTTGAAGTAGGCTCGTCGCGGCCAAGCCCGGTATTCCCGGTCGATTCCGACTCCGGTGGTCCACCACGGATTGTCGAAGGCCAGACGGCGGCGGATCTCGGTATCGGTGATCTGTTCCATACCCAGCCTACAAATAAGATCAAAGCCTTGATCTTATTTGTAGTCCTACCGGCAGTTAACCGTCAACGACATTCAGACCGGCGGCAGCGGCGACACTCCGAACAACCAGCCATGGCCGTGGAGCAGGCCTGCATAGAGCACCAGGGCTACCGCCAGCCGGACCCAGCCGATTTCCCGGATCGTGACGCCCAAGTCCTGACGGCCCTGGATCAATGCCACGAACGGAATGTTGGAGCTTAGCTGAGTCCAGCGGGTCCAGGCGTCGCCATGGCGCGCGGCGTTCTTGGCGTCGATCAGGACGGAGCCGAGCAGCGCCAGCACGGCCAGCGTGCCGAAGAACAGCAGGGAGGCCCAGTCGCCGTTGGGCACCATATGGGCCAGCGACCACAGGCCGATGCCCCACATTACCGGATTGCGGGTGATCCTCAGCACGCCGCACGGACCCAACTCCTTTTCCAGCAGCTTTTCCTGGCCGACCGCAGTCGGGTTGGGAGTGCTGACGCCGCCGACCAGCAGCAGGAAGGCCAACGGCATCACCGCCAGCGGCACGAACCACATCCATGTGTCGGGGAACCACACGGGCATGAAGGGGGCGGCACCATAGGCCATGGCCAGCCAGACGAAGGCCGCCAGCGAGATCAGCGAATAGACGGCGCGGTAGCCGCCCTCGCCGATCTTCCCGATCAGCGTGCCGCGTAGGCCCGTGCTGGCGATGCCGAAATGCGTCGCCAGCAGGAAGGCGGAGGCAAGCGCGAGCCAGCCCAGGTTTCCGGTCATGGCCGTTCTCCGGCGGAGTCTTCGATCGGGGAAATAACCACCTTCACATCCATCGGCCTGGAGAAGTACGGCGCCGACGTCACCAGCACGGCGCAACCCGTGGCGGCGTAGGCGGCGGCGTTGGTCTCGTTGATGCCGCCGGCAGCGGCGACAAGGGGCCGAGACGGCAACGAGGACACGCGCCGGACCGTCTCCGCCACCGCTTCGGGCGGCAGCTTCTCCAATTGAAGCACATCGGCGCCGGCCTCCGCCGCCCTCAGCGCCGCTTCGACGGAGGATACTTCCACCACCAGCTTCTTTTCCGGGTGCCGGCGCTTCAGCCCATGAAAATCCGTCGTGCCATCCAGGAAGACGGCGTGCTCGGGGAAGACCAGCAGCGTTTCGGACAATCCCAGCCGGTGCATCTGGGCGCCTCCGGCCAGCACCGCCTTGACGCTGATCTCCTTGGTGCCGGGGAAGTTCTTGCGGGTGCAGGCGACGGCGACATCCGGAGCCTCGGCCCGCGCCGCCTCGACGATCCTGCGGGTCCGGGTCGCGATGCCGGAAGCATATTCGACCAGAGTCTGCGACACCTTCCAGGCGAGGTGGAGACCTGCAGCGGGTCCCCGTCCCTCCAGAAAGACGGTCCCGGCGGCGATCCTGTCGCCGCTGCCGTAACGCAGGTCCGGCGCCACGCCGACACGCTCCAGCATGCGGGCTGCCTCCTCGGCGCAGCACAGCACCATGTCGGCCCGCGCGGCGAAGGTAATCCGGCCCATAGCCCGGCCGATGCCGAGCGCGTGGGTGGTCAGGTCACCCGTCGGGGCATCCTGGGCCAGCAGCGCGTCGAGGGCGCCGTCACCTATCGCCAGCAGCATGGAGTTCGCCGTCCTTCCGCAATGTCTCCGCCTTCTTTACAAGGCGCGCCGGGATGTTAACCGTTGCGGCGGATCAATGCACCTGCCCGTCTCGCCGCAGGAGACCGGCAAAAGTTCCCTGCTGGAAACAGAAATATCTTCCCCTTGATCGTATCGAAACCGGCCCCAATTCTGTCGGCAAGGTTAATGCGCAAGATCGCGACCCATTCAGCCAGCATCATTCACTGAGTTTCTATAGACTAGAACAGGGATGATGCTGGACATCGACATGATTTGGAGGAACAAGATGGCTCAGTCCATTGAAGGCCGCAAGGTCGCTATTCTGGCTACTCATGGCTTTGAGCAGACTGAACTGACCGAACCGCAAAAAGCCCTGAAGAACGCCGGCGCCACCGTCCATGTCGTTTCACCCGAGCAGGGCTCGATTCGAGGCTTCCAGCATTTCGATCCCGGCGAGAACGTCACCGTGGACCGTGCCCTGAGCGAAGCCAAAGCGGATGACTACGACGCCCTCGTGATCCCCGGCGGTCTCTACAATCCGGATGAACTGCGCACCAACGAGGCTGCGCTTCAGTTCGTCCGCGAGTTCTTCAAGGCCGGCAAGCCGGTCGGCGCCATCTGCCACGGTCCGCAGGTCCTCATCAGCGCCGGTTTGGTCAAGGGCAGGACGCTGACCGCCGTGACGCCGATCCGGGTCGATCTGACGAATGCCGGAGCCAATGTGCTCGACCAGGAAGTGGTGACGGACAAGGGTCTCGTGACCAGCCGAACGCCGAAGGATCTGCCGGCCTTCTGCGCCAAGCTGATCGAGGAGATCGGCGAGGGCCGCCATCGCGGCCAAGCGGCCGCCGCCGCCGAGTAACTCGGACAAGCGCCGGGCCGTGGAGTTGCTTCACGGCCCGGTCTGCATTCATGAAACCGTCTGCATTCATGAAACCGTCTGCATTCATGAAACCGTCTGCATTCATGAAACCAGATGCAGCAGTACCCCCGCTGCCGCGCACCCGCCGATCACGGGCAGCACGCCGGCCTTGAAGCGGAAGACGGCCACGACGGCCGCAGCGGTCAGCAGCAGGGCGGCGAGATCGATGGAAGCTGCAACCGGCCAGTCGATCGACATTCCGGCGATCTGGACCTCCCTTACCTCCCTGAACAGGGTGTGCAGCGCGAACCAGATCGCAAGGTTGAGGATGACGCCGACCACCGCCGCCGTGATGGCGCTCAGCGCCGACGTCAGCGCGCGGTTGCCGCGCAGCGCTTCGACGAAGGGTGCTCCCAGGAAGATCCACAGGAAACAGGGGACGAAGGTGACCCAGGTCGCCAGCAGCCCCGCCAGAGTCCCTGCCAGCATCGGCGGCAGGCCGCCGGGATCGCGGAAGGCTCCCATGAAGCCGACGAACTGGAGCACCATGATCAGCGGCCCCGGCGTCGTCTCCGCCATGCCCAAGCCGTCCAGCATCTCGCCGGGCTGGAGCCAGCCATAGTTCTCGACCGCCTGCTGAGCCACATAGGCCAGCACGGCATAGGCGCCTCCGAAGGTGACGACCGCCATCTTCGAGAAGAACAGCGCTATCTGCGCATAGACGCTATCCCAGCCCAGCGACAATCCCAGCACCAGGATCGGTCCGAACCAGAGGACGAGGCAGATCGCCGAAATCCGCAACGACCACGCCAGCGACGGGCGGGCATGGTCCGGCGTCTCCTCCCCCAGCAGGGTTTCGGCATCCGCGACAGGCTTACCCCCGGCGGAGGCATGGCCGCCACCGACCTGGAAGGCGCGCAGCCCGGAACGGCCGCCGAGGAAGCCGATCACCCCGGCTCCCAGCACGATCAGCGGGAACGGCAGGTCGAACAGGAAGATGGCGATGAAGGCGGCCGCCGCGATGCCGACCATGGCGCCGTTCTTCAACGCCTTGTTTCCCAGCCGCACCACCGCCTGAAGGACGATGGCGAGCACCGCCGCCTTGAGGCCGAAGAACAGCGCCGCCACCAGCGGGACGTTGCCGAAACCGGCATAGATCCAGCTCAGAGCCATGATCGAGACGACGCCGGGCAGCACGAACAGCACGCCGGCGATCAATCCGCCCAGCGTCCGGTGCATCAGCCAGCCGATATAGACGGTGAGTTGCTGGGCTTCCGGTCCCGGCAGCAGCATGCAGTAGTTCAGCGCGTGCAGGAAACGGGTCTCGCCGATCCAGCGCAACTCCTCCACCAGCACCCTGTGCATCATGGCGATCTGCCCCGCCGGCCCACCGAAGCTCAGCAGGCCGATTCGCATCCATACCCGCAGCGCCTGGGCCAGCGTGACGCCGTGGCCATAGGGCCGGGCCGGAGCGGTGACGGCCGGAACGTCGGTCATGAAGGAAATTCCCCTGGCGCTGTGATCCTGGAACCGAAGCTATGACCGAGACCGCACCGGCGCGCAATAGGATGCGCAGGATTGCCGCGCGATGAAATCGCGTGTGATTGCATCGATCGCATTCAACGCGTATTGTTGACGATAAAGAGGCAGGCACCCCGTCGGGCGCCTGATCCAGCCGTTCAATCTCGGCCGCTTCAGGGAGCAAGCCAAGTCATGAAAGCCTTCTTTTTCGGCATCCTCACCGCCGTCCTTCTGGCAGTCGGATCGGCGGTCGTGCTGCAAGGCTACGTTCAGAAGCCGGTGACCGAAGCCTTCAGCACATCCTCAGTCCGTATCTGAACCGGTCCAAACCGGTTCTTGCCGGTTCATCCTGGACGGAGTTCTTGAAATCGGTTCGGAGAGAATCAGAAAAGAATATCGGAGCGGTCCTCAGCCCGCCGCCAGCATCGGCTGGCGGACGGGCTTGCGGAGCGCCTGGGAGGCGTTCAGGACAGCCTTCTGAAGTTTCTCGAAGGCGCGGGCCTCGATCTGGCGGATTCGCTCGCGCGATACGTCGTATCGTTCGCCAAGCACCTCCAGCGTTGCCGGTTCCTCGGCAAGCCGGCGCTCCAGCAGGATCTGGCGTTCGCGGTCGTTCAGCTTCTCCAGCGCCTGCCCGAGCAGGCGGCGGCGCAGCGCCATCTCATCGGCTTCGGCGACCACCGCTTCCTGGGTCGGGCGCTCGTCCGACAGAAGGTCGAGCCAGTCGGTATCGCCTTCGCCGCCGACAGCGGCGTTGAGGGAACTGTCACCCATCGACAGCCGGCGGTTCATCTCGACCACCTCGGTTTCGGGAACGTCCAGTTCGGTCGCGATGCTCGTGACCGTTTCCGGCGAGAGGTCGCCCTGCTCCAGTTCCTCCATCCTGCCCTTGAGCCGGCGGAGGTTGAAGAACAGCTTCTTCTGCGCGGCGGTCGTGCCCATCTTGACCATCGACCAGTTGTGCAGGATGTATTCCTGGATCGAGGCCCTGATCCACCAGATCGCGTATGTCGCGAATCGGAAGCCGCGGTCGGGATCGAATTTCTGCGCCGCCTGCATCAGGCCGACATTGCCTTCCGCGATCAGTTCCGACGCAGGCAGGCCGTAGCCGGCGAAGCCGCGGGCGATCTTGATCACCAGCCGCAGATGGCTGCCGGTCAGTTGCCGCAACGCTTGCTCGTCCCTGCGGTCACGCCATGCCAGCGCCAGGGCCTGTTCCTGATCGGGCCTCAGCATGGGAAAGCGTTTGGCTTCCTCAAGGTAGCGGCCCATGCCGCCGCCGCTCTGCGCAATGTTCAATAACGTCATTCGTCGAGCCTCCTCTTCCGTCGACATGTCCCACCCTGACCACCAGAACCGCACGGACGCGACAAAATCGCCCCATAAAGGAGGGCGATTTTTGAAAATCACATCCACCGGATCGATAGGTCGGGATTTCCGGGAAAGTTCGTCGCTGCGAAATGGGCTCAAAAGCCCCGACGAACAGACAACAGATAAGCCTTCCTCATCGTTTTTCAAGAGTTTAGCGGTTTTCTACCACCTGAACTCCTGTTCCGTAAGTCGTCAACAGGTCGATATGGTAACAAATTTATAACAGGATTCATAGCGTTTGGCAGACGTCTCATAACCGTGTTCTAAAATCGGCATAGCCGGAACGATCCATTTTTTAAGAGATTTGCATCTTAAAACTCTATTATCTGCGAAGCTTGTTGATTCTGATCACTTGTTTGTATCGACAGACAGGCTTGCTCCCCATGTCTTGGTTCGTGCCCTGCCGGCCCAGGTCCGGATCTTTGTAAACCGGAGAGCTAATAAAATTTCGCTCAAACGATAAGCCGTTGCGAATATTGACTGTCTTTACCTCTTCATATGCGTCGGCGTGTTAATTCGTGGCGGGTGGGTTATGATCGACGCCACTGATAGCCACTGATTTCAGTCTATAAGAACTTACCGGGGGTTGTTGTATGGTCGTAACGAACCCATCGTTCGGCACGGCGGATTTGACCAATTGCGATCGCGAACCGATCGAGATCCCCGGATCGATCCAGCCGCACGGCATCCTGGTAGTCCTTCACCCGGAAAGCCTGGTCATCCTTCAGGCAGCGGGACCGACCGACGTTCTGCTGGGGCTGACGGCGGAGGACCTGCTGGGCGTCGAGTTCGGAGCCTTGGTCAGCGCCGACGCGATCCAAGTCATCAAGGACATCCTGACGCGCGCCAGCCACGGCCCCCGGTCGGAGAACCTTTTCAGCTTCGAGGTGACCGCGGTCAGACAAAGGTTCGACGCCGCCGTCCATACCGGCGAAGCGGGCATGATCGTCGAGATGGAGCCTGTGCAGAACGCTCCCCAGCTGCCCGGCGGACCGCTGGCGCTGGTCCAGACGATGCTGGCATCGGTACAGCATGCCGACGGCCTCAAGGACTTTTGTCAGCGCGCGGCCGAGGAGGTCCGGCGGGCGACGGGGTTCGCCCGCGTCATGGTCTACCGCTTCAACGAGGATGAGAGCGGCCATGTCTTCGCGGAGGCCAGGAAAGGAGAGATCGGTACATATCTGGATCTGCATTTCCCGGCATCCGATATTCCGGCGCAGGCGCGGGACCTGTACAGCCGCAACTGGCTGCGGCTGATCTCCGACGCCCGGTACCAGCCGGCGCCGCTGACGCCTCCTCTCAGTCCCCTTACCGGCGCACCGGTCAACCTGTCCCACTGCGCTCTCCGCAGCGTGTCTCCGCTCCATCTGGAATATCTGGCCAATATGGGCGTGCGCGCCTCCATGTCGCTCTCGATCATGCGGGGCGGCAAGCTGTGGGGCCTGTTCGCCTGCCATCACGATCAGCCCAGGCATCTGGCGCCCGGCCTGAGAGCCGCCTGCGAACTGTTCGCCCAAATGTTCTCCTTCCAGCTCGAAGCCAGGATCAAGGCCGATACGCTGGAAGAAACGATGCGCATGCGCGACATCCACGACCGGCTGGTCGCCGTGATCTCCAGCGAGCCGGACATCGTCCAAGGTCTTGTCCAGCATCAGCCGAACCTTCAGGATTACCTGCCCTCCAGCGGCGTCGCCCTATGGCTGGACGGCAGGTACTCGTCGATCGGAACGACGCCCGACGAAGGGAAAATCAAGAAGCTGGCGGAATGGCTTGCCACCAGCAATGCGCCGGGCGTCTGGGCGACCGACCGCCTGCCGCTGGTCTGGGAAGACGGGTGCGACATGGCCGAGCAGGCCTGCGGCGTGCTCGTGCTTTCGGTGTCGCGCAGTCCCCGCGACTATGTCTTCTGGTTCCGGCCCGAAGTCCTCCGGACCGTGACCTGGGCCGGCAACCCGAACAAGCCGGTGGAAACGAAGCCTGGCGAACTCCGTCTGTCTCCCCGGCGCTCATTCGATGCCTGGGTCGAACAGGTGCGCTTCAGGGCCGTGCCCTGGAGCGAGGCTGAAATCACGGCGGCCCAAACCCTGAGAACCACGCTGCTGGAGGTGGTGCTACAACGGGTAGACCAAGTGGCGCGTGAACGCGAGCTGTCCCGGCAGCGGCAGGAACTGCTGCTGGCGGAGTTGGACCATCGGGTCAAGAACACGCTGGCGAACATCCAGGCGCTGGTCCAGTACGCCTCGGCCGGCGGCGGGAACGGCGGCGATGCCGCCTCGGGCGCCGCTTCCGAGATGCTGAACAGCTTCACCTCCTCCTTCGGCAATCGCCTGCGGGCGATGGCCCATGCTCACAGCCTGCTGACCCAGAGCCGGTGGGAGGGCGCCGACCTGCGCAGCCTGCTGGAGGAAGAAGCCCGCGCCCACACCGCAGGGGTAGAGGGCGCGGCAATCCGCACGCGTCTCACCGGGCCGGAGGTAATGCTGAGGCCGAAGGCCGCATTGGCGCTCAGCATGGCCATCCACGAACTGGTCACCAATGCGGCGAAGTACGGCGCCTTGTCGGTGCCCGAAGGAACGGTGGATATCGCCTGGGCCTTGAACGAAGGCGCCAGGGACGGCGAGGGGGCGACTTTCACGCTCGACTGGACCGAACGTGGCGGCCCGCCCGTTTCGCCGCCGGCACGCCGCGGCTTCGGCCGGATCGTGATCGAGAAGAGCCTCGCCTACGAAGTCGATGGCGAAAGCAGGCTGGTCTTCGCGGCCGACGGCGTCCGGTGCCATGTCCGCATCCCGGTCGAGCATGTCGTCGATTGGGCGCGGCCCCCGCAGGTATCGATGACGGCAGCCGGTCCCCGGAAGGAAGCGGCGCCGGTCCTTCCCAGCCGTATCCTGCTGGTGGAGGACTCCGGCCTCGTCGCGATGCAGATCCAGAACCTGCTGGAGGAAGC